>NZ_QTPQ01000020.1:0-139736 GCF_003853425.1 Burkholderia sp. Bp9140 | reverse complement strand
CCGAATTTCCGCAGGATTTCCTTACCCTGGTACTCGTGAATCTTCATGCGTGATTCCCTTCAGTCTGAGAGTTGGATGAAATGTCGCTTAAGACGCTTCTTCGAATGATTTCCGTTCATTCCTTCGTGCTGCCTTCACCGGGCAAGTCCGGCCGACTCGGGCCATACCAGCGCGGGTAGTACTGCCGCACGACCTCGCCGTCGAACCGCAATGCCTGGCAGCGGCCAAGCTGGAAAGGCGGTTCGACGTGCTCGCCGTCATGGTCCGGCCCTTCGCCCCCCTCCTCGCGCACGTTCCATACATCACCGGCGAACGCCTGGATCGCTGCCGTCGGCAGCACGGCGCACAGTTCGGTGAGATGGGAGCAGCCTGCGACGCCGGCGAGCAGCCGGTTCGCGTTGCGGCGGAAATTGCGGAAGAGATTGAGCCCGATGAGGGCCCGATAGGCAGGCGGGGCGGATTGACAGTGACCGGGATAAGGAACCCATTCCGAAGACGCTTCGGCGTCGACGACATTGAGGTCACGATCGATGGTCACGCGCAGCCAGAGTTCGTGGATCGGCAGGCCCTGGGGCCGGATGCCCGACGCAAGCGCGACATCGCGCGGCTTGTGGTCGGTCAGGCAGGCTTCGATGTCCCACAAGCCGTCGCCGCGCTCGTAGGCTTCCGCTCGGATTGCGCGTCGATGTCGCAACTGACGGGGCACGGGCTCGGATAGCGGCATGCTGGAAGTTGAGGCCGAAGAGGAAAACCCGTGGATTTTAGCATATCGGGTATTCGAGGCATTCGGCCGCGACGGCGGGTATTCCCGCCTGTCCGGAAGCGGTTGCATTGCAGCAAAATCGCGCGCAGCGCGCGCGACCGAACCGGTCAGTCGTCGATCGGGAAATCGTCGCCGACCTTCAGCAACTTCACGATGGTCGCGCTCGAGAAGCCGCGCGCGGCAAGGAAGCGCGCCTGCTTCGCACGCTCGGCCGGCGTTTGCGGCAGCGCACCGAATTTCTTGCGCCAGACCGCCTGCGCACGTGTCCACTCGGTCTCGCGCAATTGTGCATTCACCTCCTCGACGAGACTGTCGCCGACCGCATGGCGCTTCAGTTCGCTGACGACGCGCGCGACGCCGACGCGCGACGCGCGGCGATGCACGAGGCTTTCGGCAAAGCGTGCGTCGGACAGCCAACCCTCCTGCTCCAGCGCATCCAGCACCGGTTCGATGGATTCGTCCTCGCCGACGTACGGCGCGAGCTTGCGCGCGAGTTCGGCGCGGCTGTATTCGCGCCGGGACAGGTAGCCGAGCGCGCGGCCCTTCAGCGAACGCGGCGGTTTCGACGATTTGCGCTCGGTGGCCTCCGACCCGCCGCCGGAAGCTGCGCTGGCGGAACTGCCGGACGCGCGGCGCGTGCGACGCGGATGCTGGCTGCTGCGCGTGTAGACGTCTTCCCTGGCCGGTGCCGCGGCGTCGGCTGCGCGCTCGCCCGGGAAGCTGACACCGGACACGCGACGACGCGGCCGGTCGTGCGCGTCGAACGATTCGTCGTCGTCGAACGGATCGTCCGGCGCGGTGATCTCAAACGAAACGAGGGCATCGTCGGATGCCCTCGTCGCGGTGCGGTTCGCGGCATCGCTGCCTGCAGACCGCCGGCTGGCGCCGGAGGGTGCGGCTCGCCGGCCCGAGCGACCCGCCGTTTCGGGCGCGTCGCTCGCTTCCGGTTCGCCAGCCTGACCTCGGCGCCCGACCATCACTCTTCTTCGTCCATCGCCTCGGCTTCGTCCTGGCCTGCACCATCGGGCATGGTGACCACGCCAAGCGATTCGCGAATGCGGTTCTCGATCTCGCGTGCGATTTCCGGATTCTCGCGCAGGAATTCACGCGCGTTGTCCTTGCCCTGGCCGATCTTCTCGCCGTTGTAGCTGTACCAGGCGCCGGCCTTGTCGACGATCTTCGCCTGCACGCCGAGATCGATGATCTCGCCCTGACGCGAAATGCCTTCGCCATACAGGATGTCGAAGATCGCTTCGCGGAACGGCGGCGACACCTTGTTCTTGACGACCTTCACGCGGGTTTCGTTGCCGATCACCTCGTCGTTCTTCTTGATCGAGCCGATCCGGCGGATATCCAGACGCACCGACGAGTAGAACTTGAGCGCGTTGCCGCCCGTCGTGGTTTCCGGGTTGCCGAACATCACGCCGATCTTCATCCGGATCTGGTTGATGAAGATCACGAGGCAGTTCGTGCGCTTGATCGTGCCGGTCAGCTTGCGCAGCGCCTGCGACATCAGGCGAGCCTGCAGGCCCGGCAGCGAATCGCCCATCTCGCCTTCGATTTCGGCCTTCGGCACGAGCGCCGCGACCGAGTCGATGACGATCATGTCGATCGAGCCCGAGCGCACCAGCGCGTCGGTGATTTCGAGCGCCTGCTCGCCGGTGTCCGGCTGCGAGATCAGCAGCTCCGGCACGTTCACGCCGAGCTTCGCTGCGTATTGAACGTCGAGCGCGTGCTCGGCGTCGATGAACGCTGCGGTGCCGCCCAGCTTCTGCAGTTCGGCAATGACCTGCAGCGTGAGCGTGGTCTTGCCGGACGATTCCGGACCGTAGATCTCGACCACCCGGCCGCGCGGCAGGCCGCCAACGCCGAGCGCGATATCGAGACCGAGCGAGCCCGTGGACACGACCTGGATGTTCTCGGTCGCTTCGCCGTCGCCCATCCGCATGATCGATCCCTTGCCGAACTGCTTCTCGATCTGCGCGAGTGCGGCCGCCAGCGCCTTGCTCTTCTCGGCGGTCATCCCGGAGCCCTTCTTGCTATCTTCCATGAATCGTCCTTTGCTATGATGAGCAGCGTCTGTCAGAGGCGCGCCCGCTTTCAAGCGCCGCCCACGAATGCAGACACTGTATAAAAAAACAGTGTTTTATGCAAGCCCGCAATGCAGGCTGCGTTGTACACGGATAACTTCGGAGACAGCCGCGCCGGCGCGAACGCCCCGCCGGCCACCGGTCAGCACCATGCGAATTCTCATCGCCGAAGACGACAGCATACTCGCGGACGGCCTCACCCGGTCACTCCGCCAATCGGGCTATGCGGTCGACCACGTGAAGAGCGGGGTCGAGGCCGACACCGCGCTGTCGATGCAGACCTTCGACCTGCTGATCCTCGATCTCGGGCTGCCCAAGATGCCCGGGCTCGACGTGCTGAAGCGCCTGCGCGCGCGCAATTCCAATCTCCCCGTGCTGATCCTGACCGCCGCCGACAGCGTCGACGAACGTGTGAAGGGGCTCGACCTCGGCGCGGACGACTACATGGCCAAGCCGTTCGCGCTCAACGAGCTCGAGGCGCGCGTGCGCGCGCTGACCCGGCGCGGCGCGGGCGGTGGCCCGACCGTCGTGCGCCACGGCTCGCTCGCGTTCGACCAGGTCGGCCGCATCGCGTATGCGAACGAGCGCGTGCTCGATTTGTCCGCGCGCGAGCTCGGGCTGCTCGAAGTGCTGCTGCAGCGCATCGGCCGGCTCGTGTCGAAGGAGCAGCTCGTCGACCATCTGTGCGAATGGGGCGAGGAAGTCAGCAACAACGCGATCGAAGTGTACGTGCACCGGCTGCGCAAGAAGATCGAGCCCAGCGGCGTGCGGATTTCCACCGTGCGCGGCCTCGGCTACTGCCTCGAGAAAGTCGCGCCCGCGGCGCCGGCCGACACGGCCGCGCCCCAGCCCGCGGCGGCCGGCACGCCGCTGCGCTGAAACCGGCCGTCGCCGCAATGGCCACGCCGGCCCATTCCCGCCATCCGACCGGCGAGCAGCCGTCCGCCGCCGACGCCGCGCGCGACGCGCGCTACGAGAACCCGTTCGCGCCGCCCGACGAGACCGACACGCCCGAGGCCGCGCGCCCGCGCTCGCTGTTCGGCGAAATCCTCGACTGGATGCTCGCGCCGCTCCTGCTGCTGTGGCCGATGAGCATCGCCGTCACCTATCTCGTCGCGAAGACGATCGCGAACGGCCCGTTCGACCGCGCGCTCGAGACCAACGCATACGTGCTCGCACGGCAGATCCATCCGGTCAACGGCGTCGCCGAGCTGACGCTGCCGCAGCAGACGCGCGACTTCCTGCGCGCGGACAACATCGACAGCGTTTACTTCCAGGTGCTCGGCACGCGCGGCGAACTGGTCGCGGGCGAGGCCGACATGCCGCTGCCGCGCGACGAGGACCGCCCGCCGCCGGGCGTCGTCGTGTTCCGCGACGACCTGCTGCGCGGCAACGACGTGCGCGTCGCGTATACGACCGTCGCGCTGCCGGCGTCGAGCAGCACGCAGCCCGTGCTCGTGCAGGTCGGCGAGACGCTCGACAAGCGCAACGCGCTCGCGAACGACATCATCAAGGGCGTGATCCTGCCGCAGTTCGTGATCCTGCCGCTCGCGATCCTGCTCGTCTGGTTCGGGCTGTCGCGCGGGCTCGCGCCGCTCAACGCGCTGCAGGCGCACATCCGCGCCAGGCGGCCCGACGACCTGTCGCCCGTCGAGGCGCAGCGCGCGCCGCCCGAAATCGAGCCGCTCGTCACGTCGTTCAACGACCTGCTCGCGCGTCTCGAACAGAACATGGCACTGCAGAAGCGCTTCATCGCCGACGCCGCGCACCAGATGAAGACGCCGCTCGCGGGGCTGCGCACGCAGGCCGAGTTCGCGTTGCGCCACCCCGTGCCGCCCGACGTGCAGCGCTCGCTCGAGCAGATCGCGACGAGCTCCGAGCAGGCCGCGCGGCTCGTCACGCAACTGCTCGCGCTCGCGCGCGCCGAGAACCGCGCGAGCGGGCTGACGTTCGAGCCGGTCGAGATCGCCGCGCTGGCGCGCCGCACGGTGCGCGACTGGGTGCAGGCGGCGCTCGCGAAGCGCATGGACCTCGGCTACGAAGGCCCGGAGGACGACGCGCCGCTCGACGTCGACGGCAATCCGGTGATGCTGCGCGAGATGCTCGGCAACCTGGTCGACAACGCGATCCGCTACACGCCCGAGGGCGGCCGCATCACCGTGCGCGTGCGGGCCGACCACGCGGCGCGGCGCGTGCATCTCGAAGTCGAGGACACCGGGCCCGGCATCCCGGCCGCCGAACGCGACCGCGTGGTCGAGCGCTTCTACCGGATCCTCGGCCGCGAAGGCGACGGCAGCGGCCTCGGGCTCGCGATCGTGCGCGAGATCACCGCGCAGCACGGCGGCACGCTGACGCTCGACGATCATGTCTATCAGCAGGCGCCGCGCCTCGCCGGCACACTCGTGCGCATCAGCCTGCCGCTGTCCGAAGCCGCCCCGGATCAATCCTGACGCGCGCGGCCGGGCGCCGGACGCCGATCCTGCACAGCAGGTCGCGATCGCATCGAAACCGGTGTTTTATCGCCCGTTTGCGACACGATCGGGGCGCGAAGCGACCGATTCGGCACGGGTTAACGCGCAGTCGTTTTGTCCGCGCGAGTCAGTGCGCCGTAAGTTTCCCTGCCAATAATCGTCGACAGGCCCGCCCACCCAAGGCGGCCGCATATCTATATCAAGGGACTTGGAGACGATTCATGGCAACGTTAGGCGGGCAAATTTCGCACGCGCCGATGACGGGCGAAGAGAAGAAGGTGATCTTCGCGTCGTCGCTGGGCACCGTGTTCGAGTGGTACGACTTTTACCTGGCCGGCTCGCTCGCGGCCTACATCAGCAAGAGCTTCTTCTCCGGGGTCAATCCGACCGCCGCGTTCATCTTCACGCTGCTCGGGTTCGCGGCCGGCTTCGCCGTGCGGCCGTTCGGCGCGATCGTGTTCGGCCGGCTCGGCGACCTCGTCGGCCGCAAGCACACGTTCCTCGTGACGATCGTGATCATGGGTATCTCGACCTTCGTGGTCGGCTTCCTGCCAGGCTACGCGTCGATCGGCATCGCGGCTCCGGTGATCTTCATCGCGATGCGGCTGTTGCAGGGCCTCGCGCTCGGCGGCGAGTACGGCGGCGCGGCGACCTACGTCGCCGAGCATGCGCCGGCGAACCGTCGCGGCTTCTACACCGCGTGGATCCAGACGACCGCGACGCTCGGGCTGTTCCTGTCGCTGCTCGTGATCCTCGGCGTGCGCACCTTCATCGGCGAGGAAGCGTTCGGCAACTGGGGCTGGCGCGTGCCGTTCGTCGCGTCGATCGCACTGCTCGCGGTGTCGGTGTGGATCCGGCTGCAGCTGAACGAATCGCCGGTGTTCCTGCGCATCAAGGCGGAAGGCAAGACGTCGAAGGCACCGCTGACCGAAGCGTTCGGCCAGTGGAAGAACCTGAAGATCGTGATCCTCGCGCTCATCGGCCTGACGGCCGGCCAGGCCGTCGTGTGGTACACGGGCCAGTTCTACGCGCTGTTCTTCCTCACGCAGACGCTGAAGGTCGACGGCGCAAGCGCGAACATCCTGATCGCGATCGCGCTGCTGATCGGCACGCCGTTCTTCCTGTTCTTCGGGTCGCTGTCGGACAAGATCGGCCGCAAGCCGATCATCCTCGCGGGCTGCCTGATCGCGGCGCTGACCTACTTCCCGCTGTTCAAGGCGCTCACGCACTACGCAAACCCGCAGCTCGAACTCGCGACGCAGAAGGCCCCGATCACGGTCGTCTCCGATCCGGCCACCTGCTCGTTCCAGTTCAACCCGGTGGGCACGTCGAAGTTCACGAACTCGTGCGACATCGCGAAAAGCGCGCTCTCAAAGGCCGGCCTGAACTACGAGAACGTTGCGGCACCGGCTGGCGCGACCGCCGAGATCAAGGTGGGTGACGCGGTGATCCCGGCCTATGACGGCAAGGCCGCCGACGCGAAGGCGCAGGGTGCGGCGTTCGACAAGACGCTCGCGTCGACACTGAAGGCGGCAGGCTACCCGGCGAAGGCCGACCCGGCGCAGCTCAACTGGCCGATGACGATCGTGATCCTGACGATCCTCGTGATCTACGTGACGATGGTCTACGGCCCGATCGCGGCGATGCTGGTCGAGATGTTCCCGACGCGGATCCGCTACACGTCGATGTCGTTGCCCTATCACATCGGCAACGGCTGGTTCGGCGGCTTCCTGCCGGCAACCGCGTTCGCGATCGTCGCGGCGAAGGGCAACATCTATTCGGGGCTCTGGTATCCGATCGTGATCGCGCTGGCCACGTTCGTGATCGGCCTGCTGTTCGTCAAGGAGACGAAGGACTCGGACATCTACGCGCAGGATTGAGGTCGGGTAGCCGGCGGGCATCGGTCGTCGGGCGTGTTCCTTGCGGTGCCCGCCCCGCCCGCAACCCGGGCTGCACGGGCCGCCGGCAACTTTTTTCAGGGAAGACGAAAAAAGGTGTTGACAGCCCGGCGGTAGGTCTACATAATTCAAGTCTTCGGCGAATTAGCTCAGTCGGTTAGAGCGACGGAATCATAATCCGCAGGTCCGGGGTTCGAATCCCTGATTCGCCACCAGTTGTAAAGGAAGCCGCTGTTCCGCAAGGATCAGCGGCTTTTTTCATTGCCGCCTCATTCAGCGACCGTGTCGCGCGCCGCCCTCCCTCAGGCCACGCGCTGCGCTGCTGCTACGCCACCACCACCCCGCGCTGCGCCTCGCTCGTCTGCGCGCGCACCTTCCCGCGCCAGTTCTCCCCGCCCTCCAGCGCCGGCGTCGACTCGAACAACTCCGCGAGCCAGTCCGCGAACACCCGCACCTTCTGCGACAGGTGCCGGTTGTGCGGATACACGATCGAGATCGGCTTGGGCTTCGGATTGCAGTCGGGCAGCACCTCGACCAGCGAGCCGTCGCGCAGGTTCGGCAGCACCATGAACAGCGTCGGCTGGATCATCCCGAACCCTTCGAGCCCGCACGTCACGTACGCATCCGAATCGTTGACGGTGACGCTGCCGTTCATCCGCACCTCGACCGGCTTGCCCTCGATCATGAACACCCATGGAATCGCCCGCGCGCCATGGCTCGCGCGGAAATTGACCGCGTGATGGTCCGCCAGGTCTGCAATCTCCTGCGGCTCGCCATGACGCGCCAGATAGTCCGGCGACGCGCAGGTCACGCGCTTGAGCATCCCGATCCGTCGCGCGACCATCGAAGAATCCTCGAGCGGCCCCACCCGGATCATGCAGTCGATGCCCTCCTCGACCGGATCCACGTAGCGGTCCGACAAGCCGAGGTCGAGCGTGATGTCCGGATACTGCTGCCGAAAGATCGACAGCGCCGGCAACACGACGCGCCGCCCGAGCGAGCTCGGCATGTGGACGCGCAGCACACCGCTCGGCTTGCGGTTGCCGGTCTGGAAACTCGAGTCGACCTCCGCGATCTCCGAGATGATCTTCATGCAGTGTTCGTAGTACGCGGCGCCCTCCGGCGTCAGCGACAGCCGGCGCGTCGTCCGGTGCATCAGGCGCACGCCGAGCAGCGCCTCGAGATTCTGGATGATGGTCGTCACCGACGCGCGCGGCATCGCGAGCGTGTCGGCCGCGCGCGTGAAGCTGTTCGCGTCGACCACGCGGGTGAAAACTTCCATTGCCTGGATGCGGTCCATGCTGCGCCCCCTTCGAATCGCCAACAGGACAGAATAGAGCGCGCAACGCGCGCGGCACAAGCCCCCACCCATTGTTCTCCGTTCACGAACAGTTCAGGCGCTTCGGACTCGAAAGTGATCGAGTTTCGTTCAGTTCGGCACGACGATCGGCCTGTCTCCGGCCGCCGCGCGCCGGCTGCCCGCGGCACGCCCGCGCGTTACCGCACGAACCGCTCGCGATAGCCCTGCGGCGACACGCCGAGCACGCGCACGAAACTGCGCCGCAGCGTCTCTTCCGAACCGAAGCCGCACCGTGTGGCGATCCGCTTGACGGGCCACGCGGTTTCGCCGAGCAAACGCTGCGCGGCCTCGACGCGGATCTGTTCGACCGCACGTGCGGGCGTGCGGCCGGTCCCTGCGCGATAGTGGCGCACGAAGCTGCGCTCGCTCATGCTGACGCGCTCGGCCAGCGCGGGCACCGACAGGTCGGCGCTCAGGTGCTCGGCGATCCATGCATGCAGCTCGCCGAAGCGGTCGTCGGTGCGCTGCATCGACAGCATCGCGCTGAACTGCGCCTGCCCGCCCGGCCGCTTCAGGAACACGACGAGTTCGCGCGCGGCGTCGAGCGCGACCGCCCGCCCGAGATCATCCTCGACGAGCGCGAGCGCGAGATCGATGCCGGCCGTCACACCGGCCGACGTCCACAGCGCGCCTTCGCGGATGAAGATCGGATCGGGCTCGACGCGCACGTTCGGGTAGCGCGCCGCGAATTCGTCGCAGCGCGCCCAGTGCGTGACCGCGCGCCGCCCGTCGAGCAGGCCGGCCTCGGCGAGCAGGAACGCCCCGGTGCAGACGGACGCGACACGTCGCGCGCGCTGCGCCTGCTGCCGGACCCAGCGCACCATCCGCGCATCCCGCGAAGCGGCGTGCACGCCCTTGCCGCCGGCCACGATCACCGTATCGGGCCGCCCGGCCGAGCGCAGCGAATCGGCCATCACGACGAGGCCGGACGACGTCTCGATCGGCCCGGCCTCGGCGGCGACGACGCGCGGCGCATACGGCGCGGGCTGACCGCGCTCCTGCGCGAGTTCGTTGACGGATGCAAACACCTGCAGCGGCCCGGTCACGTCGAGCAACTGCGCACGGGGAAACGCGAGGACCAGGATCGAGCGCGGAGCGGCGGACATGGCGTTTGGCAGAAAACGTGGGGGATATGGCAATTTCGCCAAACACTACGCGCCTAGAATCGATCTGTCCATCGTGCGCCGGTCGCGGCGCCCCCCTTCCCTTCGGAGTGTTCGCATGACCCTGCATATCGGCCTTCTCGTGTTTCCGGGCGTCCAGCAACTCGATCTCACCGGCCCGCACGACGTGCTCGCATCGCTGCCCGGCGCGGCTGTCCACCTGGTCTGGAAATCGCGCGACAGCGTCGCGTCGAGCAGCGGCCTCGCGCTCGCGCCGACCTGCACGTTCGACGACTGCCCGCCGCTCGACGTGATCTGCGTGCCCGGCGGGATCGGGATCAACGACCTGCTGCTCGATGCCGAAACGATCGCGTTCGTGCAGCAGCGCGCGGCCGCCGCGCGCTACGTGACGTCGGTCTGCACGGGCGCGCTGCTGCTCGGCGTGGCCGGCCTGCTGCGCGGACGCCGCGCGACGACGCACTGGGCGTTTCATGCACTGCTCGAACCGCTCGGTGCGGTGCCCGTGCGCGAGCGCGTGGTGCGCGACGGCAACCTGATCACCGGCGGCGGCGTGACGGCCGGCATCGACTTCGCGTTGACGATCGCCGCGGAACTGGCCGGCGACGAAGAAGCGCAGGCGATCCAGCTGCAGCTCGAATACGCACCTGCGCCGCCGTTCGACGCCGGTTCGCCCGACACGGCGCCAGCATCGGTCGTGAAGCGCGTCACCGAACGCTCGGCGGCCGGCTTTGCGAAACGCAAGCAGACGATCGAACAGGCACTGCGCGCGGTGTCGCGCTGAATGCGAGGGCGGGGAAATTGACGGAAGGGCGACGCGCCGTGGCGCCGGAGAACACATCGATGAACATCATCCGCAGCGCGGCGTTCACCGCGGACCGCGCGTGGGGCGCGCTCGACATCGCGAACCTGAACGGCGTCACGGTCCGCCTGCACTGGACCGACCAGCCGTATCGATGGCATGTGAACGACGGCGAGGAAGTGTTTGCCGTGCTCGACGGCCGCGTCGAGATGCGCTATCGCGTGGCAGGCGTCGAGCACGCGACGGTGCTCGAAACGGGTGACGTGTTCCATGCGGCGGCCGGCATCGAGCACGTCGCGCATCCGCTCGGCGAAGCACGCATCCTCGTGATCGAAGCCGAAGGCAGCGTCTGACGGCCGGCGGCCGTGCGCCGACGTCGCGCGGATGGCAACCGCATCCGCGCGGCGGGTGTCATCCGGTGATCGTCCCCGTGGCCTGCGACGCGATCAGCTTCGGCTGCGGCGTGCACAGACACTGGCACAGGTCGTGTTCGAGCGCGACGACCTTGCCCATCACGGTCATCGTCCGCTCTCCGCCGTCGGACACGATCACGCCCGGCGACTTGCACGCGGCGCAGAACACGGACGCGCCGAGATAGGCGAGTTCGCGTCCGTCGAATGACGAATTGGCGATCCCTTCGAGCACCACCCCGCCGTGGTCGGTCGTGTCGCCCTTCAGAATGAATTTGCGGCTCATGTTGTCGGTTCTTCCCTCGGAAATGCCGTGCAACGCGGCAGCGCGCAGGCAGTCGGAATCCGCCCGTCGATCGCGGGCGCCCCGCGAGCATATCACCGCTCGCCGCGGCCGCTCCCGTCAGGACTGGTGCCGTATGCCCCGAGCGCCGCCCTTCAGACGAACAGCGCGATACACAGCGCGGCGCCGCACAGATACGTGCCGAGCGCGCCGACGAAGCGCACGGGATTCGGGTTGGCCATCGTCGGCCACGCCAGCAATCCGACCACGAGCAGGCAGCGGCACGCGGTCGCCGCGACGATCAGCGCCAGAACCGCGCGCGACGGATCATGCGCGCCGAAATAGAGAAACAGCACCGCGAGAAACGGCGCGTATTCGGCCGTGTTGCCGTGCGCGCGCACGACCTTGTGCAACCCGTTCGCCGGATCGGGGGCACACCCGGATCCGGTGGTGCACCGGAAGCGCGTGACGGACACGATGAGCCCGAGCCCGAACAGCAGCAGCCCGAGGATGGCCGTGCAAACGAGCGCGACGGGATGGATCGGCATGGGACTCTCGGCGAAAGCGGAAGTGCGCCGCACATCCGGCGATCCTACCCGCGGCCGGCGCGCACGGCTATCGCGAAAACCCGCAGCATCGCCGTACGACGGCCGCGGTTTCACGGGCACGTTCCGGCCCGAATTGTCGCCCTGCCGCACCGCACGAAACCGGTGCATCTTCCGCCCGCCCGGCCGCCCGGGCTTGCCCGCCGAACCCCTTGCCACGCGGACGTCCCGACATGAAACGCGCAAACGTTACGCTGCGGGCGGCCCGCAGGCACGCGCGTTGCGTCGGCGCATCTCGGTAGTCAATCGCTCTTGGCAGCCCGCCGCGGAGGACTACACTAATCCTTAATGAGGTGTGGCCGAAGCCCGCGCCTTCAGGGAGACGCCGCCATGAATCGGCCGCTGAATCGCATCCTGCCGCGCGTGACCGGTAGTGCATCGGTCTGGACGTGGATCAAGTGGTCCTTGCTGGCCGCGCTGGCGATCGCGATCGCGATCCTTGCGCGGCTCGTGATGACCGAGATCGAGACGTCGCGTCTGCAGGCGCACTACCTGTCCGAACTCACACGCGACGTCGGCTACACCGTCGAAGCGGGCGCGAGCGACCACGTCCGCTTCCCCGCCAGCGGTCCGTACGACCAGCGCCTCGGCTACGCGATGATTCCCGCGTTCCAGCAGCGCCTGCTCGCGCGCGGCTTCGTCGTCGGCAAGCAGGCGCGCGATTCCGACCGGATGCTCTCGCTCGCCGATCGCGGCCTGTTCCTGCCTTACGAAGAAAAGGACCAGGCCGGGCTGATGCTGTTCGATTCGACCGGCTCGCCGCTGTTCGCGACGGTGTTCCCGCAGCGCGTGTACGCCGACTTCGACGCGGTGCCGCGCGTGGTCACCGATTCGCTGCTGTTCATCGAGGATCGCTACCTGCTCGACGCGAACCAGCCGAACCGCAATCCGGCGATCGACTGGGGGCGCTTCAGCCGGGCGCTCGCCGACCAGGCGATGCACGTCGTCAACCATCAACAGGCACGCCCGGGCGGCAGCACGCTCGCGACGCAGATCGAGAAGTTCCGCCATTCGCCCGACGGCCGCACCGCGACGCCGCCGGAGAAGTTGCGGCAGATCGCGTCCGCGTCGATCCTCGCGTACATGAACGGCCCGCAGACGATGCTCGCGCGCCGCTCGATCGTCGTGCGCTACCTGAACTCGGTGCCGCTCGCCGCGCGGCCGCATGTGGGCGAGATCACCGGCATCGGCGACGGCCTCGCCGCGTGGTACGGCCGCGACTTCAACGACGTGAACCGCATCCTGTCGGCGCCGACGACCGGCGACAACGTCGACGAACAGGGCAAGACCTTCCGCGAGGTGCTGTCGCTGATCATCGCGCAGCGCGCGCCGTCGTACTTCCTGAATCGCGGCTATCCGGCGCTGCAGAAGCTGACCGACAGCTACCTGCGGCTCCTGTCGAACGGCGGCGTGATCTCGCCCGCACTGCGCGATGCGGCGCTCGCCGCGCAGATCGAGCGCAGCGCGCCGCCGGCCGCCGCGCACGTGCAGTCGTTCGTGTCGCGCAAGGCCGTGTCGTCGGCACGCGCGTCGCTGCTGTCGGCGCTCGGGATCAGTGACGTGTACCAGCTCGACCAGTTCGACCTGGAAGCCACCAGCACGCTCGACAACGGTGTGCAGCAGGCGGTCGCCGAACGGCTCGCGAAGGCATCGACCCGCGACGGCGCACAGGCCGCCGGTCTGTACGGCTTCGAGATGCTCGCGCCGAAGGACGACCCGTCGCACCTCACGTACAGCTTCACGCTGTACGAGCATCGCAACGGCGCGAACCTGCTGCGCGTGCAGACCGACAGCGTGAACCAGCCGTTCGACGTGAACCGCGGCGGCCGCATCAACCTCGGCTCGACCGCGAAGCTGCGCACGCTGATCACCTACCTCCAGATCGTCTCCGAGCTGCACGCGCGCTACGGCAACCTGTCGAACGCACAACTCGCGCAGGTGAAGCCCGACCCGATCGACGGGCTGTCGCACTGGGCGCTCGACTACCTGTCGCACACGCGCGACCGCTCGCTGCAGGCGATGCTCGACGCGTCGGTCGAACGCAAGTACTCGGCGAGCCCCGACGTGTTCTACACGGGCGGCGGCGCGCAGGTGTTCTCGAACTTCGAAAAGTCGGACAACGGCCGCATCCTGACGCTGCACACAGCGTTCGAGCACTCGGTCAACCTCGTGTTCGTGCGGCTGATGCGCGAC
The DNA here is from genome assembly GCF_003853425.1 of Burkholderia sp. Bp9140. Classification (NCBI taxonomy): domain Bacteria; kingdom Pseudomonadati; phylum Pseudomonadota; class Betaproteobacteria; order Burkholderiales; family Burkholderiaceae; genus Burkholderia; species Burkholderia sp. Bp9140. The sequence continues at coordinate 125,740 of NZ_QTPQ01000020.1, read as the reverse complement.
ATCGTCCACTACGAGATGCTGAAGGCGGCCGGCCCGTCGTCGTCGTGGCTCGACGATCCCGAGCAGCGCAAGCATTACCTCGCGCAGTTCGTCGACGGCGAAAGCAAGGTCTACGTGAAGCGCTACTACACGCGCTATGCGGGCAAGGCGCCCGGCGACGCGCTCGCGCTGATGCTGCAGGACGTGCGCAAGTCGCCGCCGAAGATCGCGACGGTGCTGCGCAGCGTCGCGCCGAACGAATCGCTCGCCTGGTTCGATGCGCAGATGCGCGCGCAGCTGAAGGGCACGCCGGCCGCGACGCTGTCGGACGACGATCTCGCCGCGCTCTACGCGAAGTACGCGATCGACCGCTTCAACCTCAATGATCGCGGCTATATCGCGAGCGTCCACCCGCTCGCGCTGTGGACGCTCAACTACCTTCGCGCGCATCCGAATGCGTCGCTCGCCGACGTCCAGCGCGCCAGCCGCGATGCGCGCTTCTACACGTACTCGTGGCTGTACAGGACGCGCTACCACGCGACCCAGGACCGCCGCATCCGCCGCATGGTCGAGCTGCGCGCGTACGGGGAAATCACGAAGGCGTGGCGCGCGCTCGGCTACCCGTTCGCGGAAGTCACGCCGTCGTACGCGGCCGCGATCGGCGCATCGGGCGACCAGCCCGACGCGCTCGCGAAACTGATCGGCCTGGTCGCGACCGGCGGACAGAAGGCGCCGACCGAGACGATCACGCGGCTCGACTTCGCGAAGGGCACGCCGTACGAAACGCGCTTTGTGCGCGCGGCCGCGCAGCCGCAGCCGATGCTGTCGCCGGAGATCGTCAACGTGGTGCACACGCTGCTGCGCGACGTCGTGCTGAGCGGCACCGGGCGGCGCCTGGCGGGCGGCTTCACGCTGCCCGACGGCAAGACGCTCCAGGTATACGGCAAGACCGGGACGGGCGACCAGCGCTTCAATGTCTACGCGCGCGGCGCGCGGCTGATCGAGTCGCGCAAGGTCAATCGCAGCGGCACGTTCGTGTTCGTGCTCGGCGACCGTTTCTTCGGCGTGCTGACGGCGACCGCGCACGAGCCGTACGCGGCGCGCTACGACTTCACGAGCGCGATGGCCGTGCAGTTGCTGAAGTCGATGGCGCCGGCGCTCGCGCCGCTGATCGAGCGCCCGGTCGAGGCCGGCACGCGCACCGCGGGCCCCGCGCCGCAGGCCGAAACGCCGGCGCCGCAGGCCGAGCCGTCCTGACAGCGGCCCGTGCGCTCGCGCGACGACGCGCCGCTCAGTGCGAGCGGCCGTCGTAGTGTGTGACGGGCAGCGCGTCGATATCGACATCCTCGAGGCATCGCACGTTGATCGCGGCCATCGCGGTGCCGTTCGGGTGGGTGCCCTCGCCGAACGTGTGAATCCCGCAGCGCTTGCAGAAGCGATGCCGGATCACGTGCTTGTTGAACATGTAGGTTGCGAGATTGTCCTCGGGCGTGAGGAGCGTCATGTGGTCGCGCGGCACGAACCACATCAGCGCGCCCTTGCGCCGGCAGATCGAGCAGTTGCAGGCCATCACGCCCTGCAGGTCGCCTTCCACCTCGAACGTCACGTCGCCGCAGTGACAGCTTCCGCGATAGAGCATGGTCGTCTCCCGGGGCGGCCCGTGCGCGTCGACGGCGTCCCGGCGGGACACCGATGGCCGGGCCGACTCAAGCGGGTACAGTAGCGCGCACCCGCGTCGCGCGCAATGTGCGGCGGCGCCCGTCCCGACCCGCTCCGACCACGAGGAACACCGCCATGCTCGAACTGCGTCCCGGCTGCGAATGCTGCGACAAGGACCTGCCGCCCGATTCGGCGGACGCGCGCATTTGTACATTCGAATGTACGCGGGCGGCGAGCCTTTCTGCGCGAGCTGTGCCGACGACGTGCTGAAGGGCCGTTGCCCGAACTGCGGCGGCGAACTGGTGGTGCGCCCGCGCCGGCCGGCGAGCCTGCTCGCGAAATATCCGGCGTCGACGCAGCGCGTCCTGAAGCCGGGCGGCTGCGCGAACCGCTGACGGCCCGCCCTCCCCGTCACGACATCTCGATCCGCGCACGCGTCACCGCGAGCAGCGACGCCATCGCGCGGCGCGCGCCGTCCTCGTCGCGCACGCGGATCGCGTCGCTGACGGCCACGTGCTCCGCGAGCGACGCGTTGTAGACCTCCGCCCGGCGCGCATTCAGGTGCAGTTGCGCCTCGAGCGTGCGATCGATCAGCGCGCCGAGCGGCACCAGCAGCTCGTTGCCGCCGGCCTCCAGCACGCTCAGGTGAAAGCGCAGGTCCGCGCGTACCCATTCGTCGACGTTGCGCGCGGCGGCCATCGCGCGCGCCGCGCCGTCGATCGCGTCGAACGCTTCGGGCGTACGTGTGCGCGCGGCCAGCGCGGCCGCGTGCGGCTCGATCATCTCGCGCATCTCCTGCAGCTTCAGCGCGAACGCGAGCGGCGGCGCGACGCGTGCATACCAGTCGAGCAGGTCGGCATCGAGCAGGTTCCACGCGCGGCGCGGCCGCACGCGCGTGCCGACCTTCGGCCGCGATTCGACCAGCCCCTTCGACGTCAGCGTGCGCAGCGCCTCGCGCAGCACCGTGCGGCTCACGCCGAACATCTCGATCAGTTCCGGCTCCCGCGGCAGCAGCGATTCGGGCGGATAGTCGCCGCGCAGGATCGCCGTCGCAAGCCGGAAAGCCGTCTGTCCATGCAGGTCGCGTTGAATGATCGTTCTCCGTTGGGCGGGCACGCCGCGGCTGCCCACTATCTGCACAATAGTGCTATTAATACTATTTTTTATCGGGCTACGCTAGGATAATCGTCACGTCCTCGAACGGCGCCGCGTCCGCACGTCTGCGCCGGTCAACCCTGGAGACCCGCGACATGAAAATCACCCGCCTCGAAACCTTCGTCGTCCCGCCGCGCTGGCTGTTCCTCAAGATCGAAACCGACGAGGGCATCGTCGGCTGGGGCGAGCCGGTCGTCGAGGGCCGCGCGCACACGGTCGAGGCCGCCGTGCACGAACTCGCCGACTACCTGGTCGGCAAGGATCCGCTGCTGATCGAGGATCACTGGCAGGTGATGTACCGCGCCGGCTTCTACCGCGGCGGCCCGATCACGATGAGCGCGATCGCGGGCATCGACCAGGCGTTGTGGGACATCAAGGGCAAGCATCACGGCGTGCCCGTGCACGCGCTGCTCGGCGGCCAGGTGCGCGACCGCATCAAGGTGTATTCGTGGATCGGCGGCGACCGGCCGAGCGATGTCGCAAACAATGCGCGCGCGGTGGTCGAGCGCGGCTTCAAGGCCGTGAAGATGAACGGCTCCGAGGAGCTGCAGATCGTCGACACCTACGACAAGGTCGAGCAGGTGATCGCGAACGTCGCGGCGGTGCGCGACGCGGTCGGCCCGCACGTCGGGATCGGCGTCGACTTCCACGGCCGCGTGCACAAGCCGATGGCGAAGGTGCTCGCGAAGGAGCTCGATCCGTACAAGCTGATGTTCATCGAGGAGCCGGTGCTGTCGGAGAACGCCGAGGCGCTGCGCGACATCGTCAACCAGACCAACACGCCGATCGCGCTCGGCGAGCGGCTCTACTCGCGCTGGGACTTCAAGCACATCCTCGCGGGCGGCTACGTCGACATCATCCAGCCCGACGCGTCGCACGCGGGCGGCATCACCGAGTGCCGCAAGATCGCGACGCTCGCGGAAAGCTACGACGTCGCGCTCGCGCTGCACTGCCCGCTCGGCCCGATCGCGCTGGCCGCGTGCCTGCAGCTCGATGCACTCAGCTACAACGCGTTCATCCAGGAGCAGAGCCTCGGCATCCACTACAACCAGGGCAACGACCTGCTCGACTACCTGCGCAACCCCGAGGTGTTCCGCTACGAGGACGGCTTCGTCGCGATCCCGCAGGGCCCGGGGCTCGGCATCGACGTCAACGAGGAGAAGGTGCGCGAGATGGCGAAGACGGGCCACCGCTGGCGCAACCCGGTGTGGCGCCACGCGGACGGCAGCGTCGCCGAGTGGTGATGCAGTGCTGAGATGACGTGCATGGCGCGGCGGGCATGCCGCGCATCGTCTTCGAGACGGCCGCCCGACAGGCGGCCGTTCTTGCATCCGCAGTACGCGGCGCGCGGGCGCCCCGCCCTGCGCCGCGCCGGCCCGGCCGTCAGCCGAGCGCCGCGAACCCCGGCACGCTCGACGACAGCACGGCGGCCGCGACGAACACGCCGATCATCGTCAGCGCCTCGAGATGCAGGATGTTGCGGAACGTGTGCGCATCCTCGGTCGACGCGGTACGGCGCAGGCGCGGCAGCGCCGAGAAGCGGTTCAGCCCGCCGAGCACGAGCGCGAGCGCGACGAGCAGCAGCTTGAGCAGCAGCACGCGCCCCCACGTGCTGCCGTCGAGCGGCGCGAGCGAGCCGCCGAGCCCGCGCAGCGCGTTGAGCACGCCCGCGCCGAGCACGAAGACGACCGCGATCACCGACGTACGCGACAGGTGCTGGCCGATCCGGATCAGCGCGCCGCGCGCGACCGACGAGCCGAGCACCGGCAGCACCGCGAGCCCGCCCGCGAGCACGAGGCCGCCCCACACCGCGGTGGCGAGCAGGTGCAGCGTCTGCACGCCGACCGCCGCGGACAGCGGGCCCGTGTCGGCCGCATGGCCGAGCGACGCCTTGCCGGCCGCGACCACGATCACCGCGAGCCACAGCACCGCGTGTGCGAGCGGGCCTTCCGGCTTCGCGAGCGCGACGATCGCGAGCACCACGGCGCCGGCGAACGCGACGCTCCACGCGAAGCCCGCGTGCGTCTGCGTGAGCATGACGGGAATCGCGGCGAACGCGCCGCCGAGCCCCGCGCCGCTCATCGACGCGGCTTCGTACACCAGCCAGCCGAGATCGGCGAGCACGAGCGCCAGCGCCGCCGCGACCAGCGAATGTTGCGCGCGCAGCCAGGCAGGATGCGACGGCGCGACGACCGGCCGTGCGCCATCCTTGCCGAGCCACGCCTTGAGCAGCGCCGAGCCGACCGCCATCGCGAACGTCGCGTCCATCAATGCCGCCAGCGCGACCTGCCCGATCCACAAGCTGTCGATCTTCATCGCGCGCGCCCTCCCGGGAACGGCCCGCCGGCGGTGCGGCGGCAAGTGGAACGACAGCGGGAAGACGGCAACGGCACGGTAAGGAACGTCATCGATGAATCCGGAAACGGGAGAAATGACTGGATCTGCGGCGGAGGCGGCGCCGCGCAACCCGCGAGTGTACGGTCTTCGATGGTGAAAACGCACGCCGGTTCACATTGCGGCAGTGCAATGCGCGTCAAATTGTCGCAAGTCGCAAACAGACAGGAACCGCTGTCCTTTTGCCAAATAGCCGTCATTACCCATCGATGATAGAATGCCGCGTCGCAGCAGCCCGGCTGTCCTGCCGTCCATGCGCCGAGCCGATCGTAGCCCGGACAGGTCCCCGACGAATAAACATGGAGTCTCGTGTGTCTTCAAGACGCCTCTTCCGTCCGTTGCTTGCCGTTCTCTTGATCGGTGGCGCGGGCCTTATGAGCGCTGCCCAAGCGCAGACCAAGCCCACGGAGCAAGCGCACGCCCAGCAGGCGCCGCTCAAGGCACCCGATTCGATGGCCGAGCGTGTGCGCGGCTGTACCGCATGTCACGGCGTCCACGGCCAGGGCACGGACAACGACTATTTCCCGCGGCTTGCCGGCAAGCCGGCGGAGTACCTGTACAACCAGCTCGTCAACTTCCGTGACGGCCGTCGCAAGTACCCGCCGATGAACTATCTGCTGACGTACCTGAACGACGATTACCTGAAAGAGATCGCCGAGCACTTCTCGGCCGAGCGTCCGCCGTACCCGACGCCGGCCAAGCCGACGCTGCCGGCCGCCACGCTCGCGCGCGGCAAGCAGCTCGTCACGCAAGGCGATCCGTCGCGCAAGCTGCCGGCCTGCGTGGCCTGCCACGGCGCGGGGCTGACCGGCATGCAGCCGGCGATCCCGGGCCTCGTCGGCCTGCACGCCGATTACCTGAGCGCACAGCTCGGCGCATGGCGCTCGGGCAACCGCCACGCGAAGGCACCTGATTGCATGCACGACATCGCGTCGAAGCTGTCGGACGAAGACGTGACGGCCGTGACCGCATGGCTCGCCGCGCAACCGGCGCCCGCCAACCCCGTGCCGGCCCCGGCGCGTTCGATGAAGACTCCGCTCGCCTGCGGCAGCGAACCGCAATAAGGCAAGGGAGACAGACACAATGAAACGCAAGTCCCTGTTTGCACTCTCGGCTGTCGCGATCGTCGCGGCTGCCGCCCTCGTGCCGGTCCTGTGGCCGGGCAACGACACGCTGCACGGCGCTGCCGCCGTCGCGGCCACGCCGGCCGACCAGGCCGCGCTGATCAAGAAGGGCGAATACCTCGCGCGCGTCGGCGACTGTATCGCGTGCCACACCGTGCGCGGCGGCAAGTCGTTCGCGGGCGGCCTGCCGATGGCGACGCCGTTCGGCACGATGTACACGCCGAACATCACGCCGGACGACAAGGACGGCATCGGCAAGTGGACGTCGGACGACTTCTACCGCGCGATGCATACCGGCCGTTCGAAGGACGGCAGCCTGCTCTACCCGGGCTTCCCGTTCGCGAGCTACACGAAGGTCACGCGCGCCGATTCGGACGCGATCTACGCGTACCTGCGTTCGGTCCCGCCGGTGTCGGTGCCGAGCCGTCCGCACGAACTGAAGTTCCCGTTCAACAACCGCAACCTGCTGCTCGGCTGGCGCACGCTGTTCTTCAAGGAAGGCGAGTACAAGCCGGATCCGACCAAGTCGGTCGAATGGAACCGCGGCGCGTACCTCGTCGAAGGCCTCGGCCACTGCTCGATGTGCCACACGTCGATCAACATGATGGGCGGCCCGGTGAGCTCGGCAGCCTTCGCGGGCGGCCTGATTCCGCTGCAGAACTGGTATGCGCCGTCGCTGACGAACGACAAGGAACTCGGCCTCGGCGACTGGCACGTGCAGGAGCTGTCCGACCTGCTGCAGGCCGGCGTGTCGAACAAGGGCGCGGTGTTCGGCCCGATGGCCGACGTCGTGCACAACAGCCTCCAGTACATGAGCGACGAAGATACGCGCGCGATGTCGACGTACCTGAAGTCGATCCCGCAGAAGGCTGAAGCGCCGAAGAACATGCAGTACGAGCCGTCGAAGCAGTTCGGCAACGCGCTGTTCGACCAGGGCAAGAAGATCTACGCGGACAACTGCGCGACCTGCCACGCCGAAACCGGCGCGGGCAAGCCGCCGGCGTATCCGCCGCTCGCGGGCAACCACTCGATCGTGATGGAATCGGCAGTCAACCCGATCCGCATGGTGCTGAATGGCGGCTATCCGCCGAGCACGTTCAAGAATCCGCGTCCGTACGGGATGCCGCCGTTCGCACAGTCGCTGTCGAACCAGGAAGTCGCGGCAGTCGTCACGTATATCCGGATGTCGTGGGGCAACAACGGTACGCCGATCTCGCCGCAACAGGTGAGCGATCTGCGTTCCGCGCCCCTTTGCTTTTTGCGACGCCAGTTCCCCGCGCGGGCCGCGCGAGGCGTCGCTGATCATAAAACTCCAGAGTGGTATCTATGTCTTTCGAATCTCTCGGCTTGGCCGAACCGCTCGTCAAGGCGGTCAACGAGCTCGGCTACACATCGCCGACGCCCATCCAGCAACAGGCGATCCCCGCCGTCCTCGGCGGCGGCGACCTGCTCGCCGGCGCACAGACCGGCACCGGCAAGACCGCCGGCTTCACGCTGCCGATCCTGCAGCGGCTGCACACGTTCTACGCCGAGCATCGCGGCGCGAAGCGCGCGGTGCGCGCGCTGATCCTCACGCCGACGCGCGAACTCGCCGCCCAGGTCGAGGAAAGCGTGCGCGCGTACAGCAAGTACCTGAAGCTGCGCTCGACCGTGATGTTCGGCGGCGTCAGCATCAATCCGCAGATCGACGCGCTCAAGCGCGGCGTCGACATCGTCGTCGCGACGCCGGGGCGTCTGCTCGACCACATGCAGCAGAAGACGATCGACCTGTCGGAGCTCGACATCCTCGTGCTCGACGAAGCCGACCGGATGCTCGACATGGGCTTCATCCACGACATCAAGCGCGTGCTCGCGAAGCTGCCGCCGCAGCGCCAGAACCTGCTGTTCTCGGCCACCTTCTCCGACGAGATCAAGTCGCTCGCCGACAGCCTGCTCGATTCGCCGGCGCTGATCGAAGTGGCGCGCCGCAACACCACCGCGGAAAGCGTCGCGCAGAAGATCCACCCGGTCGACCGCGATCGCAAGCGCGAACTGCTCACGCACCTGATCCGCGAACACAACTGGTTCCAGGTGCTCGTGTTCACGCGCACCAAGCACGGCGCGAACCGGCTTGCCGAACAGTTGACGAAGGACGGCATCAGCGCGATGGCGATCCACGGCAACAAGAGCCAGTCGGCCCGCACGCGCGCGCTCGCGGAGTTCAAGAACAGCACGCTGCAGGTGCTGGTCGCGACCGACATCGCCGCACGCGGGATCGACATCGACCAGCTGCCGCACGTCGTCAACTTCGACCTGCCGAACGTGCCGGAAGATTACGTGCACCGGATCGGCCGCACGGGCCGCGCGGGCGCGACCGGCGAAGCCGTGTCGCTCGTGTGCGTCGACGAGAAGCAGTTGCTGCGCGACATCGAGCGGCTGATCAAGCGCGAGATTCCGCAGGAAGTGATCGCGGGCTTCGAACCCGATCCGACCGCGAAGCCGGAGCCGATCCAGCAGCGCCGCGGGCAGCAGCCGCGCGGCGGCAACGGCAACGGTGGCGGCGGCGGCAACCGCCAGCCGCGTGCGGGCGGCTCAGGCCAGCCGGCCGCGAAGCGCGACGGCAATGCGCAACCGAAGGCCGCGAAGGCGGCCAAGCCGCGCACGGCCGGCGGCGCGAACGGCAATGCCAGCGGCGGCGGTCGTCCGTCCAGCGGCAACGGCGCGCGTCCCGCGAACGGCAATGCCGCGCACGCGAACCGCAACCGTTCGTCGCGCAGCGGCCAGCGCGGTCACTGAAGCCGCGCGGCGGCGCGCCGCAGGTGCTCGACCTGGCATTGCCAGCGCGCGAGCACCTCGGCGCGCGCCTGCCCTTCCAGCGCAAACGTGACGCCTGTCGCGAGACGCGCATAGCCGACCCGCTGCGCATCGCCGTGCGCGATCGTCGCAGCGAATCCGGCCAGTCCGCCGACGTCTCCTGCGAGCGGCTCGATCCTCAGTTGTGCCTGAAAGAATGCGCCATCCGCGACGAGCGTCAACGCGGCCGCACGCCGGTGCGCCAGCGCGCGCGCCGCGCGCGATTGCGGCCATAGCGCGAGCAGCAGCGTGTGCGCATCGCGCGCGAGGATCTCACCGACGCTGAGCAGCGTCGTGCGCAACTGGCCATCGTCGGTCGCGACGAGCAGCGATGCGGCGAAGTCGGCATGGCGTTCGAGCGCGGTGCCGTCGAACAGCGCGACGACGGCCGGCGGCCACGCGTCGAACGTCCATTGTTCGAGCGCGTGGCGATGGGAATCGGTCATGATGGCGGCCCCGGTGGAAAGCGACTGGCGATGCCGCAGCATACGCGCAATGGGCCGCGCGGTGACGCTCAGCGCATGAACACGTGCCGCGTGATCTTCGTCAGCGGATAGTGGACACCCGGCTGGATCTTCGCGGGCAGGTCGAGCGGCTTGAGCAGCATCTTCACGCACATGTCGGCCGACAGGTTGCGCCGCACGAGCGAGCTGATGCGCGCGGCACGCTCGCGGTTGTACTGGCTGTCGCCGACGCGATCCGGATAGCGGATCGCGAACACGTGGCGCAGCGCGATCTCCGAATCCTCGTTCTTGATTTCCATCACGCGGCGCATCAGCGCGCCGAGCACCGCGAGCCGGCCGTTGCCTTCGAGCTTGTTGTACTTCTTGAAGAACTTGAAGAAGTGTTTGTAGTGGCGCACTTCGTCCGTACGGATGTTGTCGGTGATTTCCTTCAGCACCGGCTCGTCCGAGCATTCGTTGATCGCGCGATAGAGCGTGGCCGTGCCCGTCTCGACGACGCAGCGCGCGACCATCTCGAGCGCGCGGGTCTTCTCGAACGCATCGACCGAGCAGGTCTTCGAATACTCGGCGAAGAAATTCGCGAACGCGGTATCCCAGTCGAACTCGGGCCACACGTGCGCGATGTACGCCTTCAGCGCGCGCCCGTGCTGCAGTTCCTCGTGCTCCCATGCATTGTTGAGCCACGCGGACACTTCCGGATCGTCGTTGAAGAACTCGCTCAGGTTGCTCGTGTAGAGATCCGAGCCGCTTTCGATGAACGACGACGCGCACAGCAGCAGCAGCAGATCCTCGTTCGCGGCGGCGCGCTGACGATCGATCCGGTTCAGGTCGATGTCCTCGATACGCCACGGCATGACATGCGTCGTTTCAGTAGGCATGGTGGTGCGCTCCCAGTCGTCGCGCGACCGTCCGGCCCATGCCTTCGGCACGGGCGCGGCGCCCGCAGGCGACGTATTGCTTGCATTTATAGTGACTTGGTCCGGCCAGAACCATGCTGGCATCTTAGCCGGACTTTTATGTTCGTGCTTCAGGCACTGACCATGCCTGACAGGCGCAGTTCCGTTGCGCATGTTGCGGTTCATTAGATGAGTTGTTCGAACCGGTTGCGCGCGCACGGCGGCCTGCGCCGCCTCGAACGAAAACGGGCGGCCGTTCGGCCGCCCGTCGAGCGCAAGACTGGAAGCGATCCGTCAGAAACCGGCGGCGAGACCGTCGCGCCGGCTGTCGCTCGCGGCCACATAGCCGCGGTCGGGATCGTCGGGATCGAGGCGCCATACGAACTGCCCGGAACCGAAATCCATGTAGGGATCGTCGATCGACTGGATCGCATGGCCGCGCGCGGCGAGCGCCCCGACCGTCTCGCGATTCATCGTCGCCTCGACGTCGAGCGTGAAGTCGCGATTGACCTTCCAGCGCGGCGCGTCGCAGGCGGCCTGCGGCTGCTGTCCGTAGCCGAGCATCCGGACGATGGTCTGCAGGTGGCCCTGCGGCTGCATGTCGCCGCCCATCACGCCGAAGCTCATCACGGCCTCGGTGCGGCCGTTGACTTCCTCGGTAACGAACGCGGGAATGATCGTATGGAACGGCCGCTTGCCGCCCGCGACAACGTTCGGCGACGCAGGGTCCATCGAGAAGCCGTGCCCGCGGTTCTGCAACGCAATGCCCGTACCGGGCACGACGAGACCCGAACCGAAGCCCATGTAGTTCGACTGGATGAAGCTCACCATCATCCCGCGCTCGTCCGCCGCCGACAGGTAGATCGTGCCGCCCGAATGCGGCCGGCCGGCAGCGAAGTGCGTCGCGCGCGTGCGGTCGATCAGCTTCGCGCGTTCCGCGAGATACGCGTCGTCGAGCATCTGTTCGGGCGTCAGATCCATCGCGCGCGGATCGGCGACGTAGCGATAGACGTCCGCGAACGCGAGCTTCATCGCCTCGATCTGCAGGTGCTGCGAGTCGACCGAATCGACGGGCCATTCAGTCACGCCCGCCTGCTCGGCGATCCCGAGCGCGATCAGCGCGGCGATACCCTGCCCGTTCGGCGGGATCTCGTGAATCGTATGGCGGCCGAAACGCTTGCCGATCGGCTCGACCCATTCCGGCCGGTACGCGCGCAGGTCGGCTTCGGTCAGCGCGCCGCCGCCTTCGCGCGCGAACGCTGCGAGCTGCCCGGCGAGCGCGCCCTCGTAGAATGCGCGCGCACCTTCCTTCGCGAGCGTGCGCAGCGTCCGCGCGTGGCCCGGCAGGCACATGCGTTCGCCGACGAGCGGCGCGCGCCCGCGCGGCATGAAGGTGTCGGCGAAGCCCGGCAGCCCCTGCAGCTCGGGCACCGCGGCCGCCCACTTGTGCGCGACGATCGGCGGCACCGCATAGCCGCGCTCGGCGAGCTCGATCGCCGGCTCGAGCAGGTCCGCGAACGGCAGCGAACCGAACTTCGCATGCAGCGCTTCCCAGCCCGCGATCACGCCCGGCACCGTGACGGTGTCCCAGCCGCGCGTCGGCTTGTTCGCGATGCCGTGCGCGTCCTCGCCGTGGCGCTTGCGGAAGTAGTCCGGGTTCCACGCGGCCGGCGCGACGCCCGACGCATTCAGACCGGACAGCCGCTCGCCGTCCCATACGAGCGCGAATGCATCGCCGCCGAGCCCGCACGACACGGGCTCGACCACCGTGATCGCGGCCGCGGCGGCCAGCGCCGCATCGACGGCATTGCCGCCCTTCCACAGCATCCGCAGCCCGGCCTGCGCGGCGAGCGGGTGCGACGTCGACACGACGTTGCGCGCGAACACCGGAATGCGGGTCGTCGGATACGGGTTGTGCCAGTTGAAGCCAGTCATCGGGTCCCCCTCGTCGAAAGCTGAATGAACGCGCCGGACGCGCGATCGGCGTGCGCGGACAGTCCGCCATTGCAGCGCGATCCGCGCGATCGCACAAATTCATTTGTCATATGAATACATGCACTTTTCGCATGAATTCCGGGTGGTGCGACGCCGCAGGCCGGTCGAACGCCCTTCCCGCCCTTACAATACCGGCTCCGCCTCACGATCCGACCGCCCAGCCATGACCCGAGATCCCCGCCTCACCCTCAACGCGCGCCAGCAGGAATTGCTCGAATGGGTGCAGCGCGACGGCTTCGTGACCGTCGACGATCTCGCCGCGCACTTCGCGGTCACGCCGCAGACGATCCGCCGCGACGTGAACTGGCTCGCCGACCTGAACCTGCTGCGCCGCTACCACGGCGGCGCGAGCCTGCCGACCAGCTCCGAGAACGTGTCGTACACCGCGCGCCAGCGGATGTTCCACGACGAGAAGCGGCGCATCGCCGCGCTGGCGGCGTCGCACATCCCCGACCAGGCGTCGCTCTTCATCAACCTCGGCACGACGACCGAGGAAGTCGCGCGCGCGCTGAACCGCCATCACGGGCTGCACGTGATCACGAACAACCTGAACGTCGCGTCGATGATGAGCGGCTACCCCGACTGCGAGGTGCTGATCACGGGCGGCATCGTGCGGCCGTGGGACAAGGGCATCGTCGGCGAACTCGCGATCGACTTCATCCGCCAGTTCAAGGTCGACTACGCGATCATCGGCACGTCGGCGATCGAGGCCGACGGCACGCTGCGCGACTTCGACACGCGCGAGGTGCGCGTGGCCGAGGCGATCATGCAGCATGCGCGCACGGTCTACCTCGTCGCCGACCATTCGAAGGTCGGCCGCCCGGCGCTGGTGCGCCAGGGGCACCTGAGCCAGGTCCATGCGCTCTTCACCGACAAGCCGCTGCCGCCGGAGATGGCCGACGCGGTGGCCGCCGCGGGCACCCAGGTGTACGTCGCGGAATGACGCTTGCGATGCTGCACCGCACCTGAAACTTCAAGTGAAATCAAGAAGTTGGCGCGCCGGCCGAACCGCTTGCGGCGCCCGTGCCTGTCAAACTGAAAATTAACGGGGCACGATTTGTCGTTGCGCGCGCGCTCGACTAGACTCCAGTTCCCCGGCCCGTTCGCACGATCCGCCCGTGCCAAGGCGTGTGCGAATTCCAAGGCCGGCCAATACAGCTTTCCCCCCAAGCCATACCCCGCGGGGTATCGCGCAGCGGCGCTGGCGCCGGCTGCGCGGGCAAACCGATTGCCATGGAGAGAACGATGCTGAGTCCGCATGAATTCGCCACGCTACTGCTTGTGAAGGACGCCCCCGATCACGGCGACATGGATCGCGATGAACTCGACGCGCTGCTCGAACAGCAGCTCGTGCGGCTGGAAGGACTGGGATCGGGACGCAAATACTGCGTGACCGAAACCGGCGACGCCGCGTTGCGATCCATCAAATGCCGCTATTCCTGAAGTCCCCGCTGTTCCTGACCTGGGCGCGCCGGCCGGATTCCCGGCCGTGCCGCTTCTTCCGCTTCTCCCGCCTCCCGCAGCGCTCCGGCGTCAGCCGCCGCGCAGCGTCGGATCGACCGCGGCCCGCCAGCTGACGGCCTGCGCGCGTGCGCCGTTGAAATACGCGACCCAGCCGGCGCGCCCCGCCGCGTCGGGCGCCGCATAGTGCGTCGAAAGTTCGTTTACGAACGTGCAATAGTTCGCTTGCGTGAGCCCGCGGTACCGTTTCGCCACGTACGCGTCGTACAGCGTCGAATAGACCGGCTGCGCGTCCGCGCCCCAGTCGCGCGCGGTGCCGCCGCACGACGTCTGCAGGTCGACGAACGACGGCGCACGCCAGTTGCCGGCTAGCGGCGGCGTGCCGGCGCCGCACCCTGCCAGCACGACGGCGCACGCGCCGGCCCACATCCCAATACGCATGACTCACCTCGCGAAACGGTCGATTCCGCCAGTATCGTCCGGGATCGCGCCGCGCGCTACTGGCCCCGCTTATTCGAACTTTACTTTTTCGATTTCGTTCGTTAAATTTCGAATTCGAACATTTCATGTTCGCCCATTTCCATCAGACATAAGGACAGCAGGTGACCCAACCGAATCGCTACGATCTGCTCGTCGTCGGCGGCGGCATCAACGGCGCGGGCATCGCGCGCGATGCGGCCGGCCGCGGCCTGTCGGTCCTGCTCTGCGAGCAGGACGACCTCGCGTCGCACACGTCGTCGTGCAGCACGAAGCTGATTCACGGCGGCCTGCGCTATCTCGAGTACAACGAATTCGGGCTCGTCCGCAAGGCACTCCAGGAGCGCGAGACGCTGCTGCGCGCGGCACCGCACATCATGTGGCCGCTGCGCTTCGTGATGCCGCACATGCCGAACCTGCGGCCGGCCTGGCTGATCCGCATCGGCCTGTTCCTCTACGATCACCTCGCGAAACGCGAACTGCTGCCCGGCTCGCGCGGCATCGACATGCGCCGCCATGCGGCCGGCACGCCGCTGATCGACTCGATCAAGCGCGGCTTCGTGTATTCGGACGGCTGGGTCGACGACGCGCGCCTCGTCGTGCTGAACGCGCTCGATGCGAAGGAGCGCGGCGCCGAGATCCTCACGCGCACGAAGCTCGTATCCGCCGAACGCCACGACGGCGAATGGGAAGCGCGGCTGCAGCACGCGGACGGCTCGATCCGCGTCGTCCGCGCGCGCGCGGTCGCGAACGCGGCCGGCCCGTGGGTCGGCGACGTGCTGCACGGCGCGCTCGGCCGCGGCGCGCAGCACAGCGTGCGGCTCGTGAAGGGCAGCCACATCGTCACGCGGCGCCTGTTCGATCACGATCACGCATACATCTTCCAGAACCCGGACAAGCGGATCATCTTCGCGATTCCGTACGAGCACGACTTCACGCTGATCGGCACGACCGACGTCGAATACACAAACGATCCCGCGAAGGTCGCGATCGATCGCGACGAGACGCAGTACCTGTGCGATTCGATCAACCGCTACTTCAAGCGCAAGATCTCGCCGGCCGACGTGCACTGGACCTATTCGGGCGTGCGCCCGCTGCTGGAAGACGAGAACGCCGCGAATGCCTCGGCCGTCACGCGCGACTACCGCCTCGAGCTGGACGACGGCGCCGGCGCGCCGCTGCTGTCGGTGTTCGGCGGCAAGATCACGACCTTCCGCAAGCTCGCGGAAGAAGCCGGCGACCTGCTGTGCCGCGCGCTCGGCCGCGACGCGAACACCTGGACGGCCGGCGCGCCGCTGCCGGGCGGCGACATCGCGAACGCGAAGTTCGACGTGTTCGCCGACGCGTTCGCGAAGCGCCATCCGTGGCTGCCCGCCGCGCTCGCGCGCCGCTATGCGCGTGCGTATGGCACGCGCGCGGAACGCGTGGTCGACGGCGCGACGTCGCTCGCCGACCTCGGCACCGAGATCGCGCCGGGCATCCACGACGCCGAACTGCGCTACCTGCGCGACGTCGAATGGGCGACCTGCGCGCAGGACGTGCTGTGGCGCCGCTCGAAGCTCGGCCTGCACGTCGCGCCAGGCACGCTCGACGCGGTGACGGCCGCGGTCGACGCGTGGTTCGCGGCCGTGCACGCGCCGCACGCGTGATCCGTTTGCAGTTGCAGTTGCCTGACCGACGTTGATTCACCGACGTGCCGCGTAACATGCGGCGCGCATCACAACTACGCCAATCCACGGATGGAGATGAGAGACATGCAGGATCAGTACATCCTCGCGCTTGACCAGGGCACCACGAGTTCCCGCGCAATGCTGTTCGATCGCCAGGGCAACATCGTTTCGATCGCCCAGAAGGAATTCGAACAGATCTACCCGCAACCCGGCTGGGTCGAGCACGACCCGCAGGAAATCTGGTCGACGCAAGCCGGCGTCGCCGCCGAAGCGGTCACGCGCACCGGCCTGAACGGCACGTCGATCGCCGCGATCGGCATCACCAACCAGCGCGAGACGACGATCGTCTGGGATCGCGAGACGGGCCAGCCCGTCTACAACGCGATCGTGTGGCAGGACCGCCGCACCGCCGACTTCTGCGATTCGCTGAAGAAGCAGGGCCTCGAGGCGAAGGTGCGCGCGAAGACCGGCCTGCCGATCGATTCGTACTTCTCCGCGACCAAGATCCGCTGGATCCTCGACAACGTGCCGGGCGCGCGCGACAAGGCGCGCCAGGGCAAGCTCGCGTTCGGCACCGTCGACAGCTGGCTCGTGTGGAACTTCACGAAGCACGAGCTGCACGTGACCGACGTGACGAACGCTTCGCGCACGATGCTGTTCAACATCCACACGCGCGAGTGGGACAGCGAGCTGCTCGAACTGCTCGACATCCCGCGCAGCATGCTGCCGGACGTGAAGGCGTCGTCGGAAATCTACGGCCACACGAAAACCACGGTGTTCGCATCGAAGATCCCGCTCGCGGGCATCGCGGGCGACCAGCACGCGGCGCTGTTCGGCCAGATGTGCACGACGTCGGGGATGGTGAAGAACACCTACGGCACCGGCTGCTTCCTGATGATGAACACCGGCGACAAGCCGATCGAGTCGAAGAACAACCTCGTCACGACGATCGCGTGGCAGATCGGCGACGACGTGCAGTACGCGCTCGAAGGCAGCATCTTCATCGCGGGCGCGGTCGTGCAGTGGCTGCGCGACGGCCTCGGCATCATCAAGACGGCCGCCGAAATCGAAGCGCTCGCCGCGAGCGTGCCGCATACCGACGGCGTCTATCTCGTGCCGGCGTTCGCGGGCCTCGGCGCGCCGCACTGGAATGCACGGGCGCGCGGTTCGGTGTTCGGCGTCACGCGCGGCACGACGTCCGCGCACCTCGCGCGCGCGGCGCTCGACGCGATCGCCTACCAGTCGCTCGACGTGCTGGCCGCGATGGAAGCCGACTCGGGGATCAGCATCGGCGAGCTGCGCGTCGACGGCGGCGCGAGCGCGAACAACCTGCTGATGCAGTTCCAGGCCGACCTGCTCGGCGTCGACGCGGTGCGTCCGCAGATCACCGAGACGACCGCGCTCGGCGCGGCCTACCTCGCGGGCCTCGCGATCGGCTACTGGAAGAACCTCGACGAAGTGCGCAGCCAGTGGCAGCTCGAGCGCCGCTTCACGCCGTCGATGCAGAAGGAGCAGGTCGAGCGCTGCATGGCCGGCTGGCAGCGCGCGGTGCGCGCCGCCAAGGCGTGGGCCGACGACGCACAGTAACCACCGCAGTCGTCACCCCAAGAAATCCGGACGAAATACAACAATACCGGCGGACCGCGCGACGCGCGAGTCCGCCGTCATCTACGAGAGACAACATGTCACCTTATATTGCGGAATTCATCGGCACCGCCATCCTCGTGCTGCTCGGCAACGGCGCGGTCGCCAACGTGCTGCTCGCGAAGACCAAGGGCAAGGGCGCGGACCTGATCGTGATCGTGATGGGCTGGGCGATGGCGGTGTTCGTCGCCGTCTACGTGACCGCGTCGTTCAGCGGCGCGCACCTGAACCCGATCGTCACGATCAGCCTCGCGCTCGCGGGCAAGTTCGCGTGGGCGAAGGTCGGCGGCTACATCGTCGCGCAGATGCTCGGCGGGATGGCCGGTGCGTTGCTCGTGTGGCTCGCCTATCGCCAGCACTTCGCGAAGGAAGTCGATGCGGACCTGAAGCTCGCGGTGTTCTGCACGGCGCCCGCGATCCGCAGCACCACGCACAACGTGCTGACCGAAGCGATCTGCACGTTCGTGCTGATCCTCGGCGTGCTGTACCTCGCGTCGCCGCAGGTCGGCCTCGGCGCGCTCGACGCGCTGCCCGTCGGCCTGCTCGTGCTCGGCATCGGCATCTCGCTCGGTGGCCCGACCGGCTATGCGATGAGCCCGGCGCGCGACCTGTCGCCGCGCCTGATGCACGCGCTGCTGCCGATCCCCGGCAAACGCGACAGCGACTGGCGCTATGCATGGGTGCCGGTGATCGGCCCGCTGCTCGGCGGCGCCGCGGCGGCCGGCCTGTATCTGCGCCTGCACGCGATGGCCTGATCGCGGTTTCACGCGCGTTCGGGCTCGAGCGCGCGGCAGCCGCTGCCGCGCGCTTCCGATCGCCCCCCTCCTCCCGCTTCGCACGGCCGCCGCCGCGCCGGCACCGCACGCTGCCGCTAGCGATCGCCCGCGGCCGACACCAGCGACTTCAGCTTCACACCCGCATCCGCGACCGCGGCCGGGCTCACGCCGATCCCGCGCTCGACCAGCATGCGCGCGACGCGCATCTCCTTGACGAATCCCGACGCACGGCCGAAGCCGCTCGCCGCGACGAGCCGCTCGCCTGCATCGAAGTGGAAATGGATCTCGGCGTCGTCGCCGAGCACGCGCGCGACCGTCCGCTCGCCGAGCGCCGGTTCGCCGGCCACCTGCAGCTGCGCGTCGTATTGATCGGACCAGAACCACGGCATCTCGCGATACGGTTCGTCCGCGCCGAGCATGTTGCGTGCGGCGACGCGCGCCTGCGTTTCCGCGCCGTGCCAGGTTTCCTGACGCACGAGCCGCCCCGACGATCCGCTCGGGAACACCGCGACGTCGCCGGCCGCATAGATGCCGCGCGCCGACGTCTCGAGCCGTGTGTTCACGACGATCCCGCGCTCGACGACGAGGCCCGCGTCGCGCGCCAGCTCGTCGGCCGGCTCGATCCCGATGCCGGCGACCACCGTATCGGCGATCAGCGTGTCGCCGTCGTCGAGCACGACGGCCAGCGCGCCGTCCGGCGTCCGCTCGATCGCGACGGGCCGGCGGCCCAGGCCGATTGCGACGCCGCGCTGCACATGCAGCGCATGCACGCGCGCCGCGATCGCCTCCGGCACCGCGCGCCCGAGCAGACGCGGCGCCGCATCGAGCACGCTCACGCGGCAGCCGCGCGAGCGCGCCGACGCCGCGACCTCGAGACCGATGAAGCCGCCGCCGATCAGCACGACCCGAGCATCGGGCACGAGCCGCGCGCCGAGCGCCGCCGCATCGTCGAGCGTGCGCAATGCGAATACGCCGTCGAGTTCCGCGCCGGGAATCGCCAGACGGCGCGCGCGGCCGCCGGTCGCGAGCAATAGCGCGTCGTAGGCGAATCCACGGCCGCCCGATACATGCACCTCGCGCGCAACCGGATCGATCCGCTCGACCGTCGCGACGATCGGCTCGATGTCGTCCGCGCGCCACGCATCCGGATCGCGCAGCCCGCATTGCGCGGCGCTGCGTTCGCCGGTCAGCACGCCCTTCGACAACGGCGGCCGCTCGTACGGCAGGTGCGCCTCCGCGCCGATCAGCACGATGCGCCCGCGCCAGCCGCCCTCGCGCAGCACCTGCGCCGCGCGGCCGCCCGCATGGCCCGCGCCGACGATGGCCATCACCCGGTCGTTCGCCATCGCGTCACACCTCGATCAGGATGCGGCCGTCCTCGACCTTCGCGCGGTAGGTGCGCAGCTTCTCGCAGGCCGGCGCCGACAGCGCCCGGCCGTCGCGCACGTCGAAGCGCCCGTTGTGCTTCGGACATTCGATCACGTGGTCGATCACGAGCCCGTCCGCGAGATGCACGTGCTCGTGCGTGCACAGCCCGTCGCTCGCATACACGTTCCCGTCGATCCGGTAGATCGCGTACGTGCGGCCGTCGTGGTCGAAGCGGGCAACGTCCTCATCGTCGATGTCGTCGAGGGCGCCGGTGTCGATCCATTGCGTCATGATGCGTGTCTCCTTCGTTGAAATGTTCGATGCCGGTCATGCACGCGCCGTGTCCGGCACCGGCCGCACGACGTGATGGGACGGGTCGCGCGTCTGCCGCACCAGCGCCGGCACGATCTCCGCATACGCGGCCAGCGTGCTGCGGTACGGCGGCGGCATGTCGGCCTTCACGGCGTCATAGAGCTTCGGCAGCGCGTGGAACGGCACCATCGGGAACATGTGGTGTTCGACGTGGTAGTTCATGTTCCAGTACAGGAAGCGGAACACCGGATTCATCATCACGGTCCGGCAGTTGCGCCGGTGGTCGAGCACGTTCTCGGGCATGCCCGCGTGCTGCGTGAGGCCGAAGTACAGGTACAGCCACGCGCCGTACAGGCTCGGCAGCCCGATGTAGAGCAGCGGCAGGATCGTGTGCCAGACCAGCGCCGCACCGATCACGAGTGCATGAACGGTCAGATGAATGCGCGCCTCGCGCACGGCCTTGGGCCACTCCGATTCGGGCACGTAGGTGCGTTCCTCGTCGTCGAGACGGCCGGTGAACGCGAGCACGACCATCTTGCGCAGCTCGCTCGTCACGTGCTTGAGCGCAATCACGTTCAGCGCGAGCCCGAGCCAGTCGGTCGGCTTCGGTGCGGCGATTTCCGGGTCGCGCCCGACCACGAGCGTGTCGGTGTGATGGCGCGCGTGGCTCCAGCGCCATACCGTCGCGCGGCGGAATACCTGGAACGACGCGAGCTGGTACAGCACGTCGTTCATCCAGCGCGTGCGAAACGCGGTGCCGTGCCCGCATTCGTGCCAGCGCGAGTCGGCCGGGCTGCAGTAGAGCGTGCCGTATACGAGGAACGCGGGAATCGCCCACGCGGAATGCGCACGCCATGCGAGCCACGCGAGCACGCCGCTCGCGACGATCGCCGCGTACCAGATCAGCGTGTCGCGGATCGCGCGCGCGTCGTCGCGCTGCATCAGCTGCTTCATCAGCGGCCGCGGCACCGGGCACCGGTACCACTCGGCGTTGACGAGCCCCGCCGCCCGCGCACGCTCGCCGGCGCCGCCGATCATCCGGTATTCCTGACGGCGCGCCGCCGCGGTGCGATCGTGCGCCTGGTCGTCCGTGTGGGCCACTTGTGTCTCCTGGTTGTTCGTGTGCGGGAAGCGCGGCGAGCGCTTCGTCATGCACTCAAAATTAGGCGACGGCCATGGCCCGCTCAATCGAAACGTTGACGAAATTTCGCCATCGCTTTAGCGTTCCGGACAGCGCCACGTACCGATGGCGGCGACACATCTGGAGACGACCATGACCGACCCGTCCGGTCCGCGCTGGCGCAAGCGCACCGCACGCTTCGACGAGATCGCGGCGCTTGCCGGGGTCAGCACGACCACCGTCGACCGCGTGCTGAACGAGCGCGGCAGCGTGTCCGCGCAGGCGCGCGAACGCGTGGTGGCGGCCGCACGCCAGCTCGGCGTGCCGCGCCAGTTGCCCGACACGCGGCACGGGCTGCTCCACGTCGACGTGCTGCTGCCGGACACCGACGCGCCGTTCTTCCGGCGGCTGCAGCAGGCGCTGCAGCGCTCGCTGCAGATGCTCGACCGGCGCGTGGTGGTGCACCGGACCATCCTGCCCGCCGCCGACGACGAGCGCGCCGCCGCGCTGATCGAACGACCCGCCTACCGGCGCGCGGCGCTGATCGTCACCGCGCGCGACACGCCGCGCGTGCGCGACGCGCTGGCCGGCGCGATCGCGCGTGGCGAAACCGTCGTCACGATGGTCACCGACATCGGCGGCGTCGCCCGCGTGCACTACGCGGGCATCGACAATTACCGCGCCGGCCGCACGGCCGGCTATTACATCGGCCGCCTCGCGGCGCGCCCCGGCCGCGTGCTGCTGCTGGGCGGACGCATGGGCTACCGCGCGCACGCCGACCGGATGGCCGGCTGCGTCGACCAGCTGAAGGAGGCGTTCACCGCCCTGGGCTGCGACGACGCGCCGGTCGAAACGCTCGACCAGGACGACCGCTGCTACCGCGCGGTCACGAACGCGCTGCACACGCACGACGATATCGTCGGGATCTACAACAGCGGCGCTGGCTCGGCCGGCATCGAGGCGGCGCTGCGCAAGGCGGGCGCGGCCGGACGCGTCGTCTGGGTCGGGCACGAGATGATCGACCTGCACCGCACCTACATCGAGGCCGGCTCGATGGACATCGCGATCGACCAGGATCCCGACGGCCAGGCGATTTCCGCGCTGCAGCATGTGCTGCATGCGTGCGGCATCGTCGAACAGCCGCCGCCCGGCGACCCCGTCGAGTTCCGCGTGTTCTGCTCGGCCAACGTGCGCACCAGCGCGTACCTGCAGGCCTGACGCCCGCCGCGCATCGCACGGATGCGCGGCGCAAGAAAATCGACCGCCGCATTGGCGATTTTTCGTCAACGTTTGTCATGCCGCCCGCGCGGCACGTCCGTACATTTGACAGCCATCCAGAGACCAGCACGGACGGGAGACCATGGCTGAAGCGATCCTCATCGGCGTCAACCTCGACGGCGTGCTCGAACACGACGGCCTGCCGCTGCCCACGCCCGCCGAGCGGTTCCGGATGATCGCCGGCGCCGGCGTGTTCGACTACGTCGAGAAGAACCCGGCGCGCGGCGAGGACCTCGAGCCGTATTTCGCGCTGGTCGACCGGCATGCGCTGCCGATTCGCGTGATCGGCGGCATCTGGTGCGCCGGCCGCGACGAAGCGCACGTCGACGAGATCATCGACGCCGGCGCGCGGTTCGGCAGCACGGTGCTCAACTGCCAGGTATACGCGCACCACGCCGACGGCCATCCGCTGTCGGACCGCGAAGTCGCCGACTTCTACCTGCGCGCGTACGAACGCGGCGAGCCGGTCGGCTGCCTGCCGAGCCTCGAAGTGCACGTCGACATGTGGAGCGAGGATTTCACGCGCATCGCGCGCGTCGCGCAGCTTGTCGAACAGGCCGGCGCACCGTTCCGGATCACGCTCGATCATTCGCACCTGCTGTTCAAGATCGACAATCGCGCCGAACTCGACGCGTCGGGCCTGCACGAGCCGGCCGACAGCGCGCGCCGCCTGCTCGCCCCGGCGTCGCGGTCGGCCGTCTACGCCGACTGGATCGCGCGCGGCTGGGTCCGGCACGCGCATGCGCGCAGCGTGATTCCGAACAATCCGGAGAACCGCTGGATGCGCCGCGCTAACGGCCGGCCGGGCCGCGGAATCCAGTACCCGTTCGTCGAACCGGCGCCGGGCGCCTATCACGGCGAATGGCGCGCGGCGCCGCTCGACACGTGGAAGACGGCGCTGCGGCACCTGCTGCAGTGGCAGGTTCATGCACGGCCGGCACCGCTCGAGCAGATCAGCTGCGAGTTCATCCCGTTTCCGGACTACGGCGGCGGCGCCCGCTATTCGATCTTCGACAACAACGCCGCGTGCGCGCAGTGGCTGCGCGACACGTGGCGCACGCTCGCCGCGGCAACGGCGGATGCACCGGCCGACGCCACGGCACGCGAACTCACGTAATTCAGCCCCGCCCCACTCGACACCTGAGGAAGCACGATGACGCAACAGGCATTCCATTTTTCGCTGAACCGGATGAGCGCGCCGCGCCTGCCGCTCGACCGCTATGTCGCGCTGTGCCGGCGGCTCGGGGTCGACACGATCGAGATCCGCAACGATCTCGACGGCGTCGAGATCACCGACGGCACGCCGGCTTCGGCCGTGCGCGCGACGGCCGAAGCCGGCGGCGTGACGATCCTGACGATCAACGCGCTGCAGCGCTTCGAGCAATGGAATGCCGAGCGCGCGGACGAAGCGACCGAGCTGGCCGATTACGCGGCGCAATGCGGCGCGCGTGCGCTGGTGCTGTGCCCGACCAACCGCCGCGACGACGCGCGCGACGCCGATGCGCGCCATGCGGATCTCGTGCAAGCGCTGAAGGCGCTGAAACCGGTCCTCGAAGCGCGCGGCCTGCTCGGCTTCATCGAACCGCTCGGCTTCGAGGAGTGCGCGTTGCGCCGCAAGTCGGACGCGGTGAAGGGCATCTACGCCGCGGCCGGTGAGCAGGTATTCCGGCTCGTGCACGACACGTTCCACCATCACCTGTCGGGCGAGGACATCTTCTTCCCGAACCTGACGGGCCTCGTGCACATCTCGGGCGTCGAGGAGAGCGACCTGCCGGTCGACCGGATGCGCGACGGCCATCGTGTGCTGGTCGGCGGCGCCGACCGGCTCGGCAACATCCGGCAGTTGCGCGAACTGCTCGCGCGCGGCTACCGCGGCGCGTTCTCGTTCGAGCCGTTCGCGAGCGAAATCGCCGAAGCCGACGACATCGAGCACCGGCTGCGGGCCAGCATCGACTACGTGCGCGGCGAACTGGCCGATCGCTGAGCGCCGCCGCGGCGCGCGGCCGACACGGGCCGCGTGCCGGCGAAACACAACGGAATCAACAGGAGAACGGAATGATCGAATTCGCTTTGTTCGGCGCGGGCAGAATCGGGAAGATCCATGCGGCGAATCTGGCGCGCCACCCGGGCGCGAAACTCAAGTACGTGATCGACCGGCATGCGCCGTCGGCCGACGCGCTCGCGCATGCGCACGGCGCGCAGGCCGCCGACATCGAGCGCGCGCTCGACGATGCATCCGTGCAGGCCGTCGTGATCGCGTCGAGCACCGATACGCACGCGGACCTGATCGTCGCGGCGGCGAACGCGGGCAAGGCCGTGTTCTGCGAGAAGCCGGTCGACCTGAGCGTCGCGCGCTCGCGCGAATGCGCGGAGGTCGTGCGCCGCCGCGGCGTGACCTGCATGATCGGCTTCCAGCGCCGCTTCGACCCGACCTTCGCCGCGCTGAAGGCGCGCGTCGAGCGCGGCGACATCGGCGCCCCGGAAATGCTGGTCGTCACGAGCCGCGACCCCGGCGCACCGCCCGTCGACTACATCCGCAGCTCGGGCGGCATCTTCAAGGACATGCTGATCCACGACTTCGACGTGTTCCGCTGGATTCTCGGCGACGAAGCGCAGACGCTGCACGCGACCGGCAGCTGCCTGACCGACCCGGCCGTGCGCGACGCCGGCGACATCGATTCGACCGCCGTGACGATCCGCACGCGGCGCGGCCTGCTGTGCCAGATCAACACGTCGCGCCGCGCGGCGTACGGCTACGACCAGCGCTTCGAGCTGCTCGGCAGCAACGGGATGCTGCAGGCCGGCAACGTGCGGCCGACCGAAGTGACCGCGTGGTCGGCGAACGGCATCGCCACCGACGTGCCGGAGCCGTTCTTCCTCGAGCGCTACCGGCACGCGTACGCGGCCGAGATCGCGCACTTCGTCGATGCGCTGCGCGACGGCACGCCGGTCAGGACGACGATCGACGACGGGGTCGCCGCACTCGAGCTGGCTCAGGCCGCGATGACGTCGTGGCAGACGGGGCGCGTGGTCGAGGTGTGACGCGCGCGACGGCGCCGGCACCGGCGCGCGGCCGCCGTGCAGCAAGGCGGGACCGGCCCGGCCGCGCGAGCGGGCACGCCTGAACGGCGCGCGGCGCAGCCGCGAAAGCACGTATCATGGCGGGATGATCGGCGTCGCCGACACCCCGCTTCTTCACCACCATGCTCGATCACCTTATCTGCGACTGCGACGGCGTACTCGTCGACAGCGAAGTCATTGCCGACCGCGTGCTGTTCGAGACGCTGTCCGCCACCTTCCCGCACCTCGATTTCGAAGACGCCGCGAAGTCCGCGTTCGGCCAGCAGACGTCACGCTTTCTCGCCGGGCTCGAAGCCCGCTTCGGGATCGCGATGCCCGACAACTTCATCGAGACCATCGAGCACAACATCGAGACCGCGCTCGCGCAATCGCTCGCGCCGATCACCGGCGTGCGCGACGCGCTGCTGAAGGTCGGCCTGCCGGCCGCGGTGGTATCGAACAGCCGGCTCGTGCGCGTGCGCAGTTCGCTGAAGCGCGCAGCGCTCACCGAAATCTTCGGCGATCGCGTGTTCAGCGCCGAGCAGGTCGCGCGGCCGAAGCCCTACCCGGACGTGTACCTGCATGCGGCGAACACGCTCGGCGTCGCGCCGGCGCGCTGCATCGTCGTCGAGGACAGCGTGTCGGGCCTGAACGCCGCGCGCGCGGCGGGCATGAAGACGGTCGCGTTCGTCGGCGCGAGCCACATCCCCGACAATTACGCGGACGCGCTGCGCGCGATGGGCATCACGCGGATCATGCGCAGGATGGACGAACTGCCGGCGCTCGTCGCGGCCGGCCTGCGCGGCGAATTCGGCGACGTGCAGTCCTGACGGACGGCCGCACCGGATCGACATGACCGGCGTGCGGCTCGATGCGCACGCCGTACCGCAGGCGCATCGGCGCACCCGCTGCATCGGCTGTCAGGCCGGTTCGCAGCAGCGCTCGCGCGCGGCCGCCAGCGCCTCGCGGAATTCGACGAGTTCCGCGATCGTCAGCATCGGCAGCCCGTGCTGCTGCGCGAAACGCTCGACGTCGTCGCCGCGCGTCATCGTGCCGTCCGGATTCATCAGCTCGCACAGCACGCCGGCCGGCTTCAGGCCCGCGAGGATCGACAGATCGACCGTCCCTTCGGTGTGACCGCGGCGCGCCAGCACGCCGCCCGGTTGCGCACGCAGCGGAAACACGTGGCCGGGGCGCACGATGTCGTACGGCTTCGCGTCGTCGGCGATCGCCGCGCGGATCGTCGTCACGCGATCAGCCGCGGACACGCCGGTATGCACGCCTTCGCGCGCCTCGATCGACACGGTGAACGCGGTGCCGTTGCGGCTCTCGTTGGTCTGCACCATCGGCGGCAGCTCGAGCGCGCGCACCCGCTCGTCGGTCAGGCACAGGCACACGATGCCGCTGCACTCGCGGATCAGGAGCGCCATCGTCTCGGGCGTGATGCGTTCGGCGGCGACGATCAGGTCGGCCTCGTTTTCACGGTCGTGATCGTCCTGCAACACGACCGCGCGGCCCGCGCGCAGCGCGTCGAGCGCGGCGGCGATGCGCGGCGGCACCGGTTCGGAATCGAGCAACGGGAGATCGGCAAAGGCGTCGGCGGGGGCCGACGAAGCGGACATGAAGGACATGTGAAACGCTCCTCGCAATGATGATTTGGGCGAAAAACGTTTCAGGGCATTGCAAACAGACAGAACGACAACCCGCTTCGCACGCATGGCAAAGCGGCCCTGACGGACATGACTATCTGCACATCTTCTCTCATCCGGACTGTGACCGTCGGCTCTGGCATTCGACCAGATCTGCTGACCCCGCGCGGATGCGCGGGCGCTCGCGGGCTCGCCGGCTTACGCCAGCCTACCGCCGGTGGGGAATTTCGCCCCGCCCTGAAGACGCACTGATTGCCGGCCGGGATCTGTCCCGGCACCGGCGGGCCAAGCATACATCAGCTGCGCGCGCCGCGCAGCGAACCACATCTAAAACCTTACTGACGACTCCGTCTAACGGCATCGTCCGAACGGCCGACCCCTGGCCTGCGCGCCTGCCTTGAACGGCACCGGCACCGGCGCCGGCCGGGCGACGCAACCTGCGCTCAGCCGGCCGCGTGCGCGGCATCGGGCACGAGCCAGCGCGGCGGCACCTCGGGGCTCACCGTCACGCGGAACGCGCGCGCCTCGCTGTCGCCCGGGTTGCGCAGGCTGTATGGCTGGTCGGCGTCGAACACGATCGCATCGCCGGTGGCGAGCAGCTGACGGCGATCGTGCACGCTGACTTCGAGCGTGCCCTCGCTGACGACCAGGTTGACCGTCGTGCCGGGCGCGCGGCGCGCGCCGGGCTCCGTGTGCAGCGGCGCGATCCGCAGCTCGTGGAATTCGGCCGCGGCCGGCTCGCCTTCCGGATACAGCGCGCGCGCCGAGAAGCGGCCGTTCGAGCTGACGACGCGTGCCGCGCGCTCGGCCGCCAGGTGCTCGAAGCCGTTCACCGCGTGGCGCCGCAGGAACGCGGCGACCGACACCTTCAGCGCCGCGGCGATCTTGCAGAGCACCTTGATCGACGGCACGCTGCGCGCGGATTCGATCTGCGCGAGCATCGCGCGCGATACGCCGGACAGCCGCGCCAGCGCATCGAGCGACAGCTGCCGCTCGGCGCGCAGGCGCGCGAGGTTCACGCCGACGACCTGCTCGAGGACGTCGAGCGACGCGGACGTCCGCGCGCCGGCGGCCTCGCCGGACTCGAAGGAAGACACGTCGCGCACCAGCGCCAGGGGTGAAGACATAGCATGGCCTCCGGGCCGCCGTGCGGCCCTGCGAATGGGGTAAGCCGGAACCGGAATCGGGTTGCGCCACGAACGGCGCGTATCGAGACGCTATCACCCGGCCCAGACCCGGCAAACGAAGTTATCTTCACACCGTTATCAGCATCGCGGAGGAATGCGTTTCTCGCGAACCTTTTCCTGTCGCCATGGCGTCGGCGCACCGCCGCTCGACGCACCGCTTGCCTACCGTGCCGCCGGTGCCGCGCCGCGCGCCGGCGCGCGCGCATCGAGCCGCATCGCGAGCCACGTGACGACGAGCGCCGCGAACGTCACCGCGACGGCGACCCACGGCAGCGCGTCGAGCGTGAAGCCGTGCTCCAGCGCGAGGCCGCCGAGCCACGCGCCGCCTGCATTGCCGACGTTGAACGCGCCGATGTTCAGCGTCGACGCGAGATGCGGCGCGCTCGCGGCCTTCTCGACGACGCGCGCCTGCAACGGCGGCACCGTCGCGAACGCGGCGATCCCCCACACGAACACCGTCACCGCGGCCGCGACCGGCAGGTGGCTCGTCTTCGCGAATACGGCCATCACCGCCATCAGCGCGACCAGGATCGCGCTCAGCGACGGCATCAGCGCGCGGTCGGCGAGCTTGCCGCCGAGCGTGTTGCCGACCGTCAGCCCGGCGCCGAACAGCACGAGGATCAGCGCGACCGCGCGCGGCGAATAGCCGGTGACGGTTTCGAGGATCGGCGCGATGTACGTGAACACGACGAACACGCCGCCGAAGCCGAGCACGGTCATCAGCAGCGCGAGCCACACCTGCGGCTCCTTCAGCACGCGCACTTCGTGGCTGAGGCCGACGGGCCCGCTGTCGTGGCGGTTCGGCACCAGCAGCGCGACGCCGCCGAGCGACAGCACGCCGAGCGCGGCGACGATCCAGAACGACGCGCGCCAGCCGAGCAGCTGGCCGACGAACGTGCCGAACGGCACGCCGAGCACGTTCGACAGCGTGAGGCCCGTGAACACCAGCGCGATCGCGCTCGCACGCTTGTCGGCCGGCACGAGCGACGCGGCGACCACCGCGCCGATGCCGAAGAACGAGCCGTGCGCGAACGACGTGACGACGCGCGCGACCATCAGCATCGCGTAGCCGGACGCGCTCGCGCACAGCACGTTGCCGACGATGAAGATCGCCATCAGCAGCTGCAGCGCGGCCTTGCGCGGCATGCGGCTCGTCAGCACCGCGAGCAGCGGCGCGCCGACGGCGACGCCGAGCGCATAGCCCGTGACCAGCAGGCCGGCCGACGGCAGCGACACGGCGAGGTCGTGCGCGACTTCGGGCAGCAGGCCCATGATGATGAATTCGGTGGTGCCGATGGCGAAGGCGCTGATCGCGAGCGCCAGTAACGGAATGGGCATGACGTTCTCCGGAAGGCGGCGGCGGACGCGGCGCCCGCTCGGTGCCGCACCGCACAAAAAGGCGGGATGTGCGCGCATTGTCCCGAATACGCCTATCTTTGATAATTGGCGTGGCATTTGAACCATTTTCAAAAAATTCTGGAAAATCCGATGGATCGACTGGGCGACATCCGGCTGTTCGTCGAGGCGGCGGAACTGGGCAGCCTGTCCGCCGCCGGGCGCAAGCTGAGCCTCACGCCGGCCGCCGCCAGCGCGCGCCTCGCGAAGCTCGAGGCGAAGGTCGCGACGCGGCTGTTCGAGCGCTCGACGCGGCAGCTGCGGCTCACCGACGAAGGCCGGCTCTACCTGAACTGCTGCCGGCAGGCGCTGCAGGCGCTCGACGACGCGCACGCGCTGCTGCAGGAAGGCCGCAACGTGGTGGCCGGCAAGGTGCGGCTGTCGTCGACGTCCGATTTCGGCCGCAACCAGCTGCTCGACTGGCTCGACGAATTCACCACGCTGCATCCGGGCGTCACGTTCTCGCTGACGGCGTCCGACTCGTCGTCGAACCTGTGGCAGGACGAGATCGACCTCGCGATCCGCTTCGCCGCGCCGCCCGACGGCGCGCTGATCGCGCGCCGGCTCGCCGCGAACCGGCGCGTGCTGTGCGCGGCGCCGTCGTTCGTCGAGCGCCACGGCGTGCCGGCCGATCCGCATGATCTGGCCCGCTTTCCCTGCAACGTGATCACAATCGCGTCCGGCCCGATGAACACGTGGCGCTTCACGCGCGGCGACGCAATGCAGACCCACACGGTGCCGGTGTCGACCGCGTTCGAGACCAACGATGGCGGCCTCACCCGCGAATGGACGCTGCGCGGCCACGGCATCGCGCTGAAGTCGCTGTGGGACATCGCCGACGACGTGCGCGCCGGCCGGCTGCGCGTGCTGCTGCCCGACTGGCGGCACCAGGACGCGCCGCTGCACGCGATCTATCACAGCAAGCGCTACATGGCGCCGCGCGTGCGCGTGCTGCTCGACTTCCTCGCCGAACGGTTCGCGCGCGAGGAAGCGGCGCTCGACGATCTGCTGAACGCGTGCCGCTGACGGTTGCCGCGCCGCCATGTCGGGGTCGGAGCACGACGCGCGGCGTCGCGCGGCTGCAACCCGCCGGCCGCCCGGGACGGCGCGTAAAGCTATAATGGAGAGCTTTCCCGACGGCTTTTCACGATCCTCGCGATCGTGTACGACGGGCTCGGCGCGCGCGGTGCGCCCCGGTCCGCCACGCGGCACCGGCACGCGCCGCCGCACCGGCAGCAGCCGTCCCGATTCACCCTTGACGACGCCCCCAGGTCAACCACTGCGAACGGCGAATCCCCATGACGAAAAAAGTTTACGTAAAGACCTTCGGCTGCCAGATGAACGAGTACGACTCGGACAAGATGGTGGACGTGCTCAATGCGGCCGAAGGCCTCGAAAAGACCGATACCCCGGAAGACGCGGACATCATCCTGTTCAACACGTGCTCGGTGCGTGAGAAGGCGCAGGAGAAGGTGTTCTCCGACCTCGGCCGCGTGCGCGAGCTGAAGGAAGCGAAGCCGGGCCTGCTGATCGGCGTCGGCGGCTGCGTCGCCAGCCAGGAAGGCGCGTCGATCGTGTCGCGCGCACCGTACGTCGACCTCGTGTTCGGCCCGCAGACGCTGCACCGCCTGCCGCAGATGATCGACGCGCGCCGCGAAAGCGGCCGTGCGCAGGTCGACATCACGTTCCCCGAGATCGAGAAGTTCGACCACCTGCCGCCCGCGCGCGTCGAGGGGCCGAGCGCGTTCGTGTCGATCATGGAAGGCTGCTCGAAATACTGCAGCTACTGCGTCGTGCCGTACACGCGCGGCGACGAAGTGTCGCGCCCGCTCGACGACGTGCTGACCGAAGTGGCCGGCCTCGCCGACCAGGGCGTGCGCGAAGTCACGCTGCTCGGCCAGAACGTGAACGCCTATCGTGGCGCACTGACCGCCGGCTCGTCCGATATCGCCGATTTCGCGACGCTGATCGAATACGTCGCCGACATCCCCGGCATCGAGCGGATCCGCTACACGACGTCGCACCCGAAGGAATTCACGCAGCGCCTGATCGACGCCTACGCGAAGGTGCCGAAGCTCGTGAGCCACCTGCACCTGCCGGTCCAGCACGGCTCCGACCGCATCCTGATGGCGATGAAGCGCGGCTACACGGTGCTCGAATACAAGTCGGTGATCCGCAAGCTGCGCGCGATCCGCCCGGACCTGTCGCTGTCGACCGACATGATCGTCGGCTTCCCCGGCGAAACCGAGGAAGATTTCGACAAGATGATGGCGCTCGTGCACGAGATGAGCTACGACACCAGCTTCTCGTTCATCTACAGCCCGCGCCCCGGCACACCGGCCGCGAACCTGCACGACGACACGCCGCGCGAGGTCAAGCTCAAACGCCTGCAACATCTGCAGGCGACCATCGAGGAAAACGTCGCGCGCATCAGCCAATCGATGGTCGGGAAGGTCGAGCGGATCCTCGTCGAGGGCCCGTCGCGCAAGGACCCGAACGAACTGTCGGGCCGCACCGAGAACAACCGGGTCGTGAATTTCCCGGCGCCGCTCGCGTCACACCCGCGCCTGATCGGCCAGATGATCGACGTGAAGATCAACCATGCGTACCCGCACTCGCTGCGCGGCGAGCTCCTGCTCGTGAGCGACGACGCGAGCGCGGCCACCCACTGACCGACTGACGTTCAACAGGAGCCCGACGCTACTTTGAAGACCGTCCAAGCACTGGAATTCACCGCACCGCGCGACGACAACGCGCGCCTCGCCAACCTCTGCGGCCCGCTCGACGAGAACCTGCGGCAGATCGAACAGGCGCTCGACGTCACGCTCGCGCGGCGCGGCCACCGGATCACGATCCGCGGGCGCGGCGCGAAGCTCGCGCTCGCGGCGCTCGATAACTTCTACAACCGCGCGCGCGATCCGCTGTCGGTCGACGATATCCAGCTCGCGCTGGTCGAAGTGCGCCACACGTCCGGCAACGGCCGCCAGGACACGCTCGACGTGCGCTTTCGCGGCGACCCGGACCATCCGTTCGACGAACCCGTCGTGCAGATCGACGACGTCGGTCCCGACGAGGAACCGGCGCCGAAGCTCTACACGCGGCGCGCCGACCTGCGCGGCCGCACGCCCGCGCAGCGCGAATACCTGAAGCAGATCCTGCAGCACGACGTGACGTTCGGCATCGGGCCGGCCGGCACCGGCAAGACCTACCTCGCGGTCGCATGCGCGGTCGACGCGCTCGAGCGCGACCAGGTCAAGCGGATCGTGCTGACGCGCCCGGCCGTCGAGGCCGGCGAGCGGCTCGGCTTCCTGCCGGGCGATCTCGCGCAGAAGGTCGACCCGTACCTGCGGCCGCTGTACGACGCGCTGTACGACCTGCTCGGCTTCGACAAGACCGCAAAGATGTTCGAGCGCCAGATGATCGAGATCGCGCCGCTCGCGTACATGCGCGGCCGCACGCTGAACCACGCGTTCATCATCCTCGACGAGGCGCAGAACACGACGCCCGAGCAGATGAAGATGTTCCTCACGCGGATCGGCTTCGGCTCGAAGGCCGTCGTCACCGGCGACACGAGCCAGGTCGACCTGCCGCGCGGGCACAAGAGCGGCCTCGTCGAGGCGCAGCAGGTGCTCGGCGGCGTGCGCGGCATCGCGCTCACGCGCTTCACGAGCGCGGACGTCGTGCGTCATCCGCTCGTCGCGCGCATCGTCGAGGCGTACGACGACTTCCACGCGCAGCACCAGGACGCGTGAAGCACGGGCGGCGCCCGCGCGCCGCACCGGCCGACGGCCCGGCCCGCCCGACGGCGCGCCGGGCCTTTTTTCGCCCGCGCGCGGCCGGTTCGAATTCGGGCGCGATCGGCCGTTTGGTGTATCCTCAACGCGTTCCAATCGCCGCACCCGTCATGAAATCTTCCCGTTCTCGCAAGTCCGGGCGCGCCCAGTCCGCCGCGCCCGATTCCCCCCGTCTCTCGCTGTTCGATGCGAAGGGCAAGGCCCGGACCGTCGACGCGCAAGGGCTGCGCATCGACTTCCCGGACGGCCGCAGCCTGATGTTCGACCTGTCGGGCAGCTCGGGCGAGGCGGCCATCGCGATCGTCGCGCAGCACAACGATCCGGCGATGCGCGCGAAGCTCGCGCTGCAGCCAGAGCACTACGACAGCGTGACGCTGCACGTGGGTGCCGAACCCGCGCCGCGCGACGAGGAAATCGCGGAAATGGCGGACGAGCCGCGCGAGCTG
The DNA here is from genome assembly GCF_003853425.1 of Burkholderia sp. Bp9140. Lineage (NCBI taxonomy): Bacteria > Pseudomonadati > Pseudomonadota > Betaproteobacteria > Burkholderiales > Burkholderiaceae > Burkholderia > Burkholderia sp. Bp9140. The sequence continues at coordinate 91,605 of NZ_QTPQ01000020.1, read as the reverse complement.
GCGCTCGACCTGTCCGTGCAGTACGGCGACGAAATCACCGGCGACGTCCGCAAGACGCTCCCCAAGCGCAAGCTGATCGCCGAATGGATCGAGCCGGCGCTGTTCGCGAGCGCGCAGCTGACCGTGCGCTTCGTCGGCGACGAAGAAGGCCGCACGCTGAACGCCGGCTACCGCCACAAGGACTACCCGACCAACGTGCTGACCTTCGCGTACGACCCGGCGCCCGACGGCACCGTGATCGGCGACCTCGTGCTGTGCTGCCCGGTCGTCGAGAAGGAAGCGCACGAACAGGGCAAGCCGCTGGCGGCCCACTATGCGCACCTGCTGGTGCACGGCGCGCTGCACGCGCAGGGCTACGATCACGAGACGAGCGACGAGGACGCCGCCGAAATGGAAGCGCTCGAGGTCGACATCCTCGCGAAGCTGGGCTTCCCGAACCCGTATCAGTAAGCGCAAGAGGCGTCCGCACCATGCGCCAAGCCGCGATGCTGCCGCCCGCGTACCCGCCGTCGATCGGCGAGGGGCGGCTGCTGACGGAAGACGAGCTCGCCGCGTCGCTCGCGCACACGATGCGCGACTGGGACGGCCAGCAGGATCTCTGGCTGTTCGGCTATGGCTCGCTGATCTGGAACCCCGGGCTGCCGACCGTCGCCGCCGTGCGCGGCAAGGTACACGGCTACCATCGCGGGCTCTACCTGTGGTCGCGCGTGAACCGCGGCACGCCCGAACGTCCGGGCCTCGTGCTCGCGCTCGATCGCGGCGGCTCGTGCTCGGGCATCGCTTTTCGGCTCGCGGGCCCGTCCGCGCAGCCGCATCTCGAGACGTTGTGGAAACGCGAGATGCCGATGGGCTCGTACCGGCCCGCGTGGCTGCCGTGCTCGCTCGAGACCGGCGAACGCGTGAACGCGCTGGCATTCGTGATGCGCCGCGACGTGCCGACCTACACCGGCAAGCTGACCGACCGCGTCGTGACGGAAGTGTTCGGCTGCGCGGCCGGCCGCTACGGCACGACGCTCGACTACGTGAGCCGCACGGTGGACGCGCTGCGCGCGAGCGGCATCCCCGATCGCGCGCTCGAAGCGCTGCTCGCGCGGTGCCGCTGACGCCCGACAGGCCGGCTCGCGTCACGCCCATGCATGTGAAAGGAGGCTCTGCGCCCATGAAATCGTCACGCGGATCGCGCGTCACGCTGGCCGCGCTGCTCGTCGCCGCGAGCGTCGTGCTGTCCGGCTGCGGCATCTTGGGCTGCGGCGGCGCCGCGACCAACGGCGCGGCGGCCGGCGGCTGTTCGGCCGGCATGCGCTTCTGAATTCCGGCGCTGCCGCGCCCGCCCCGGCCCGCCCTGCACGCGACGAAATGCCGCCGGCGCCGACCGGCCAGCCGGTCGCCGTTCCGCCCGCTTTTTTGCCGCCGCTGCCCCGGCGCCCCTTTCTGAGATAGGATGGAGACGAAGGACGGCGCCGCGCCCGGCGCGGACCGTTCCCCGAGCGGGGCGCGCGCGCCGCCTGCCCCCGGCCGGACGGCCGGGGTGACACGGCCGCGCCATGCCCTTGGTGTATCCTTGCCTACTCCGTGACCGCGCGCTCCGGCATGACCCGGGCGCACCACCATGAACGATTCGTATCCCAGTCGTAAGTCAACCGACAAACCGCAAGAAAAGCGCTCGCTGCTCGAGCGCCTGACCGACTTCATCTCGCCCGAGCCGGAATCCCGGACCGAGCTGCTGGAAATCCTCCAGGACGCCCACGAACGCAACCTGATCGATGCCGATTCGCTGTCGATGATCGAAGGCGTGTTCCAGGTGTCCGACCTGTGCGCACGCGACATCATGGTGCCGCGCGCGCAGATGGACGCGATCAACATCGCCGACAAGCCTGAAGACTTCATCCCGTTCGTCCTCGAGAAGGCGCACTCGCGCTACCCCGTGTACGAGGAGAACCGCGACAACGTGATCGGCGTGCTGCTCGCGAAAGACCTGCTGCGCTTCTATGCCGAAGAGGAATTCGACGTGCGCGGGATGCTGCGCCCCGCCGTGTTCATTCCCGAATCGAAGCGCCTGAACGTGCTGCTGCACGACTTCCGCGTGAACCGCAACCACCTCGCGATCGTCGTCGACGAATACGGCGGCGTCGCGGGCCTGATCACGATCGAGGACGTGCTCGAGCAGATCGTCGGCGACATCGAGGACGAATACGACTTCGACGAGGAAGCCGGCAACATCATCTCGGGGCCGGACGGCCGCTACCGCGTGCGCGCGCTCACCGAGATCGAACAGTTCAACGAGACGTTCGGCACCGACTTCCCCGACGACGAGGTCGACACGATCGGCGGGCTGATCACCCATCATTTCGGCCGCGTGCCGCACCGCGGCGAGAAGCTGCAACTCGGCAACCTCGTGTTCGAGATCCAGCGCGGCGATGCGCGCCAGGTCCACGTGCTGCTGGTGCGCCGCAACCCGCACACGAGCCGCCGCGCCGAAACCTCGCACGAGGACTGACCGTCCCGCGCCGGCCGCGCCTCCTTCAACCGCTCGCCCTCTTTCGCTTCACATGGACGATCCGATCCCGTCCCGCCCGGCTGGCGGTCTTCTCGCGCCGGCGCCCGGCCGCGCGCTGCCGCGCTGGCACTATCCGGCCGCGCTGTTCGCCGGCGCGGCCAATACGCTCAGCTTCGCACCGACCCCGCACGGCGGCTGGCTGCAGCTCGTCGTATTCGTCTGGTTTTTCGCGCAGCTGACGCGCACGTCGAGCTGGCGCGGCGCCGCGCTTACCGGCGGCGCGTTCGGCTTCGGCAACTTCATCAGCGGCATCTGGTGGCTCTACATCAGCATGCACGTGTACGGCGAGATGGCCGCGCCGCTCGCGGGCGGCGCGCTGGTGCTGTTCTCGCTGTACCTGTCGCTGTACCCGGCGTTCTCGGCGGGGCTGTGGTCGTTCTGCGCAGGCCATGCGTGGCATCGCCGCGAACCCGACCCGCGGCCGTTCTCGCCGACCTGGCACGGCGCGTTCGCGTTCGCAAGCGCGTGGGCGCTCGGCGAATGGCTGCGCGGCACCGTGCTCACCGGCTTTCCGTGGCTCGCGAGCGGCTATCCGCAGGTCGACGGCCCGTTCGCGGGCTTCGCGCCGGTCGTCGGCGTGTACGGGATCGCCTGGGTGCTCGCGCTGTTCGCCGCGCTGGCCGTGCAGGCGCTCGTCGCCGCGCGGCGCGCGCCCGCGGTCGAACGCGGCGCCGCCGGCAATGCGCGCGTGCGCATCATCGCACCGGCCGCCATTGCCGTCGCGCTCGTCGCGGCCGGCGTCGGGCTGTCGCAGGCCACGTGGACCGTGCCCGCGAATGCGCCGCTCACGGTGCGGCTCTTGCAGGGCAACGTGAAGCAGGACATCAAGTTCGAGCAGGAAGGCATCGACGCGGCGATCAAGATGTACACGCAGATGATCGTCGAGAAGCCGGCCGACCTGATCGTCACGCCGGAAACCGCGATCGCGGTGATGATCCAGGAACTGCCCGAGCCGTTCGCCGTCGCGATCCGCCAGTTCAGCGACACGACGGGCTCGGCCGTGCTGTTCGGCGCGGTCGGCGCGTCGGTGACGCCGGACGGTCATTACGTCGACTACACGAACAGCCTGTACGGCGTGACGCCGCACTCGCGCGACATCTACCACTACGACAAGCACCATCTCGTGCCCTTCGGCGAATTCATCCCGTGGGGCTTCCGGTGGTTCGTCGACCTGATGAAGATGCCGCTCGGCGACTTCGCGCGCGGCGCGCCGGTGCAGAAGCCGTTCCTCGTGCACAACCAGCCGGTGATGGCCGACATCTGCTACGAGGACTTGTTCGGCGAGGAAATCGCCGCGACGATCCGCGACAACCCGCAGCCGCCCGGCGTGCTCGTCAACGTGACGAACCTCGCGTGGTTCGGCGACACGATCGCGCTCGACCAGCACCTGCAGATCGCGCGGATGCGCGCGCTCGAAACGAGCAGGCCGATGCTGCGCGCCACCAATACCGGGATGACGGCCGCGATCGACGCGCGCGGCCGCGTGCTCGGCCAGCTGAAGCCGTTCACGATCGGCTCGCTCGACGTGCGGATCGAAGGCACGAGCGGCTTCACGCCATACGTGACGAGCGGCAACAACATCGTGCTCGCGGTGTCGCTGGTGCTGCTCGCGTTCGGCTTCACGTTCGGGCCGGGCCTGCGCCGCCGCAACGGCGCGCAGGCCGGCGACGGCCGGAACCGCAACGTGTGATGCATCGGTCGGCCGCTCAGGCCGGCCGCTTCGCATCCGCGGCCAGGCCGCGCAGATCCCGCCCGAGCGCCTCCATCACCGGCGCCCAGGCGCCGAACGTCGGCTGCCGGTACAGCGTGGCGGTCGGATACCACGGGCTGTCGGTGCGTTCGAGCAGCCACGGCCAGTGCGGATTCACGTCGAGCAGCACCCAGGTGCGCGCGCCGAGCGCGCCCGACAGGTGCGCGACCGACGTGCACACCGTGATCACCAGGTCCAGCGCGCCGATGAACGCGGCCGTATCGTCGAAACGCTTCAGTTCGGCGGTGAAGTCTTCGATCGCGAAACCGGCCGCGCGCGCCGCGGCGACATCCGCGTCCGCGCCCGGCTGCAGCGAATGGAACGCGACGCCGTCGATACCGCGAAACGCATCGGCGTAGCGTTCGAGCCCGACGCGCCGGAACGGGTTGCGCTGGTGCCCCGCGCTGCCCGTCCACACGAGCCCGACCTTGAGCCGACCGTCGCCCGCGAGCCGCGCGCGCCACGCATCGCGCGCGCCCGGATCGGCATGCAGGTACGGCACCGCCTCCCCGAGCGTCGACGTCTCCATCCCGAGCATCAACGGCAGGCCGATCAGCGGCACTTCGTAGTCGAATGCGGGCAGCGCGTCGACGCCGCCGCCCGCACTGAATGCATCCACGTGCGCGCCGAGGCTGCGCTCCATCAGCGTGCCCACCTGCGGAAACGTGTTCCACACGAGCCGGCCGCCCTCGCGATGCACGCGCTCGGCGAGCGGCGCGACGAAGCGCGTGAACTGCAGCACGTCGCCGAGCCCCTGCTCGCCCCACACGAGCAGCGTCTTGCCCGCGAGCGGCTCGCCCTGCCAGCGCGGGCCCGGCAGCACCGGCCGGCGGCCGCGCAGTTCGCCGGCGCCGTCCCAGCGCGCCTCGTGGCCGCGCCAGCCGGCCGCGTGGTTGCCGCGCACGAGCTGGATGATCGCGAGGTTGAAACGGAACGACGCGTCGTCGGGCGCCAGCTCGCACGCGCGCGCCGCGTAGCGCTCGGCGTCGTCCCAGCGCTGCGCTTCCTTCATCGCCATCGCGATGTTGTTCAGCGCGAGCGCATTGTCGGGCGCGATTTCCGCGAGCCGCGCCGCACACGCGAGCGCGCCGTCGAGGTCGTGCGTCGCGAGCCGCGCGACGACCAGGTTGATCCACGCCTGCACGTCGTGCGGATCGGCCTCCACGGCCGCGCCGAGCAGCGCGATTTCCTCGTTGCGGTCGCCGCCCGACAGCCGCAGCGCGATCGCGAGGTTGTTGCGCAGCGACGGCCAGCCCGGATCGAGCGCGTAGGCCGCGCGGTACGGCGCGACGGCGTCGGCGTGACGGCCCAGCATCTGCAGCGCATAGCCGTGATTGAAACGGGCGCCGGCACCCGGATGAACGCGCACCGCGCATTCGGCCAGCGCGAGCGCGTCGGCCGTGTGCTGCCGCGCGACGAGCGCCGTGGTGAGCTGCGCGAGCGCGGCCATGTCGACCGCGTGCAGATGGCCGGCGGCGGCGAGCCAGAGCGCATGCGCATCGCGCTCGCCGCGCGCGTGCGCGTCGGCGGCCTGCCCGAGCAGCGCAAGCAGCGGCGGCATCAATGGAATGAGGAGGTCGTTCGAATCGTCCATGCGGTCCGGAGTGGGCAATCGGTCGCGCGGCAGGCGCCACGCGCGCCGCAATACGCGCATCTTAACGCCCGCGCAAAGCAGCGCGACAGGCGCATCGCGACGCCGCGCACGCGACCGCCCGCGCGCATCGACACCCCCCGCGCACAGGCTGCGCAAGGTCGCCGGAACAGCGCCGGCAGCCTCTTCGTCCGCGTTCCGGCCGCATCGGGTCGCCGATCCGGTAAAATTACACGTTTCAGCACACTAACAAGCCGCGCCGCCGCGCGAGCCGACCCTCCGGGCCCCGCCCGGAGCGCCGCCCGCAACGGAGCGCCAGCGCCACGAAGGCTCTTCATGCTTACGTTTCAGCAAATCATCCTGACGCTGCAGTCCTACTGGGACAAGCAGGGTTGCGCCCTGCTCCAGCCCATCGACATGGAAGTCGGCGCGGGCACGTCGCACGTCCACACGTTCCTGCGCGCGGTCGGCCCCGAGCCGTGGCGCGCCGCCTACGTGCAGCCGTCGCGCCGCCCGAAGGACGGCCGCTACGGCGAGAACCCGAACCGCCTGCAGCATTACTACCAGTACCAGGTCGTGCTCAAGCCGGCGCCGGAAAACATCCTCGACCTGTACCTCGGTTCGCTGGAAGCGCTCGGCTTCGACCTGAAGCAGAACGACGTGCGCTTCGTCGAGGACGACTGGGAGAACCCGACGCTCGGCGCGTGGGGCCTCGGCTGGGAAGTGTGGCTGAACGGGATGGAAGTCACGCAGTTCACGTATTTCCAGCAGGTCGGCGGCCTCGACTGCAAGCCAGTGCTCGGCGAGATCACCTACGGCCTCGAGCGCCTCGCGATGTACCTGCAGAAGGTCGAGAACGTATACGACCTGGTATGGACCGAGTGGGAGGAGCACGGCCCGAACGGCCCAGAGCTGCGCCGCCTGTCGTACGGCGACGTCTACCACCAGAACGAGGTCGAGCAGTCGACCTACAACTTCGAGCACGCGAACGTCGACCTGCTGTTCACGTTCTTCAACAGCTACGAAGCGGAAGCGAAGAAGATGATCGACGCGCAGCTCGCGCTACCCGCGTACGAACTCGTGCTGAAGGCCGGCCACACGTTCAACCTGCTCGACGCGCGCGGCGCGATCTCGGTGACCGAGCGTGCGGCGTACATCGGCCGCATCCGCGCGCTGTCGCGTCTCGTCGCGCAGGCTTACTACGACTCGCGCGAGAAGCTCGGCTTCCCGATGCTCGGCAACCCGCCGGGCGTGCCGGGCCTCACCACCGACGCCCAGGACGCCGCCCAGCCGGCATGGGCGCCGCCGCTCAAGGTCGAACGCAAGATCGATCAGGACTGACGAGACGAGATTTATTCCAGACATGACGCACAATCATCCCGCCCCCCTGCTCGTCGAACTGCTGACCGAAGAGCTGCCGCCGAAGGCCCTCGCGCGCCTTGGCGACGCATTCGCCGAAGGTCTCGCGCAACGCCTCGCGGCCCGCGACCTCGTCGAAGGCGAACTCGTATTCGAACGCTACGCCACGCCGCGCCGCCTCGCGGTCGTCGTGCAGAACGTGCGCGCCGTCGCACCTGAAAAGCAGGTCCGCGAAAAGGTCCTGCCCGTGTCGGTCGCGCTCGACGCAGAAGGCAAGCCGACCGCCCCGCTCGCGAAGAAGCTCGCGGCGCTCGGCCATCCGAACCTGTCGATCGCCGATCTCGAGCGTGCACAGGACGGCAAGGCCGAAGCGTTCTTCGTCAACTATTCGGCTGCCGGCGCGACGCTCGCCGACGGGCTGCAGGCCGCGCTCGACGAGACGCTCGAGAAGCTGCCGATCCCGAAGGTCATGACTTACCAGCGCCCGGACGGCTCCGACGTGAAGTTCGTGCGCCCGGTGCAACGCCTGACCGTGCTGCACGACGATCGCATCGTGCCCGTCACCGCGTTCGGCATCGACGCCGGCGACACCACGCTCGGCCACCGCTTCCTGTCCGACGGCCTCGTCGCGATCCAGCATGCGCGCGCGTATGCCGACACGCTGCGCGACAAGGGCCGCGTGATCGCGCACTTCGTCGATCGCCGCGAAACGATCCGCACGCAGCTGAACGAACACGCGAACGGCGACACGGTCGTGATGCCCGAATCGCTGCTCGACGAAGTGACGTCGCTGGTCGAATGGCCGGTCGTCTATCCGTGCCGCTTCGAGGACGAATTCCTGCAGGTGCCGCAGGAATGCCTGATCCTCACGATGCAGACGAACCAGAAGTATTTCGCACTGACCGACGTCGACGGCAAGCTGCGCTCGCGCTTCCTAATCGTGTCGAACATCGACACGAAGACGCCGGACGAGATCGTCGAAGGCAACGAGCGCGTCGTGCGCCCGCGCCTCGCCGACGCGAAGTTCTTCTTCGAGCAGGACAAGAAGAAGCCGCTCGCCGACCGCGTGCCGCTGCTCGCGAACGTCGTCTATCACAACAAGCTCGGTTCGGCGCTCGCGCGCGTCGAGCGCCTCGAGGCGCTGGCCGGCGAGATCGCGCCCGCGATCGGCGCCGATGCCGCGCACGCGAAGCGCGCCGCGCGCCTCGCGAAGGCCGACCTGCTGACCGACATGGTCGGCGAGTTCCCGGAACTGCAGGGCACGATGGGCACGTACTACGCGCGTCACGACGGCGAAGCCGACGACGTCGCGCTCGCCTGTGCCGAGCACTACCAGCCGCGCTTCTCCGGCGACGCGCTGCCGACCACGCCGGTGTCGACCGCCGTCGCGCTCGCCGACAAGCTCGAGACGATCGTCGGCATCTGGGGCATCGGCCTCGCGCCGACCGGCGAGAAGGATCCGTTCGCGCTGCGCCGCCACGCGCTCGGCGTGCTGCGCCTGCTGCTCGAGAAACAGCTGCCGCTCGATCTCGTGTCGCTGCTGCGCACGGCCCATGCGCGCTTCGAAGGCGTGCCGGGCGTCGCCGAATCGACCGACGCGATCTTCTCGTTCTTCATGGACCGCCTGCGCGGCCTCCTGCGCGAACGCGGCTACTCGGCCGGCGAAGTCGAAGCGGTGCTGAGCCTGAACCCGACGCGCGTCGACGATCTCGTCGCGCGCCTCGACGCGGTGCGCGAATTCACGCGCCTCGCGGAAGCCGAAGCGCTCGCGGCCGCCAACAAGCGGATCTCGAACATCCTGAAGAAGTCGGAAGGCGGCGCGAACGGCACGGTGCAGCCGACGCTGCTCGTCGAGGCCGCCGAAAAGGCGCTGCACGAACAGCTCGCGGCCGTGACGCCGCACGTGCAGTCGCAGCTCGAGGCGCGTGCGTACACGGGCGCGCTGTCGGCGCTCGCCGCGCTGCGCGCGCCGGTCGACACGTTCTTCAACGACGTGATGGTCAACGCCGAGGATCCCGCGCTGCGCGCGAACCGTCTCGCGCTGCTGTTCGCGCTGCATCAGCAGATGAACTGCGTCGCCGACATCTCGAAGCTCGCCGCATAAGGGCCGCACGATGCCGACCAGCCCCCACCGCAAGCTCGTCGTCCTCGACCGGGACGGCGTGATCAACGTCGATTCGGACGCATTCATCAAGACGCCCGACGAGTGGATCGCGCTGCCCGGCAGCCTCGAGGCGATCGCACGACTCAACCACGCGGGCTATCGCGTGGTCGTCGCGACCAACCAGTCCGGCATCGGCCGCGGGCTGTTCGACATGGCCGCGCTCAACGCGATGCACCTGAAGATGCATCGCGCGGCGGCCGCCGTCGGCGCGCGCATCGACGCGGTGTTCTTCTGCCCGCACGTGGCGGAAGATCACTGCGACTGCCGCAAGCCGAAGCCCGGCATGATGCAGATGATCGCCGAGCGCTTCGAGATCGATCCCGCCCACACGCCGGCCGTCGGCGATTCGCTGCGCGACCTGCAGGCCGGCATCGCGGTCGGCTTCCGGCCGCACCTCGTGCTGACCGGCAAGGGCAAGAAGACGCTCGCCGCGGGCAACCTGCCTGACGGCACGAAGGTCCATGACGACCTGCGCGCGTTCGCGCTCGACTTCCTTTCACACGAACACGAGTGATGCCGCCGCCGCGCGCATCCTCCTTACTGTCAGACCCACGCCGATGCGCTTCGTCCGCTCCCTGCTGCTGCTGATCTACTTCATCCTGTACACGGTGCCGTACGCCACGGCGTGCTTCATCGCGTTCCCGTTCATGCGTCCCGACGCGCGCTACTGGATGGCGGCCGGCTGGTGCAAGTCGACGCTGTGGGTCGTGCGCTGGCTGAACGGCATCCGCTACCGGATCGAAGGGATGGAAAACCTGCCCGACGGCCCGGCCGTGCTGCTGGCCAAGCACCAGTCCGCGTGGGAGACGCTCGCGTTTCCGGCGCTGATGCCGAAGCCGCTCTGCTACGTGTTCAAGCGCGAGCTGCTGTACGTGCCGTTCTTCGGCTGGGCGCTCGGCATGCTGCACATGGTCAACATCAACCGCAAGGAAGGCAAGAACGCGTTCACGTCGGTGATCCGCCAGGGCAAGAAGCGCCTGTCGGAAGGCGCCTGGATGATCATGTTCCCGGAAGGCACGCGCACGCCGGTCGGCAAGCAAGGCAAGTACAAGACGGGCGGCGCGCGCTTCGCGATCGAAACCGCCACGCCGGTCGTGCCGATCGCGCACAATGCAGGTCGGGTGTGGCCGCGCAATTCGTTCACGAAATTCCCGGGTGTCGTCACCGTGTCGATCGGCAAGCCGATTCCCGTCGACGGCAAGACGCCCGACGTATTGAACTCGCAGGTCGAGGCATGGATCGAAGCGGAGATGCGCCGCATCGATCCCGATGCCTATCGCCAGCCGGGCAATGCCGGCACGCGCGATGCCGCGCGCGTCTGAATCACCCGGATTGCAGCCGTTGCGTACGACGAAACGAAGCGAACTGATGAAAAAGCGTCCGCGGCCACGGCCTGCCGTCGTGGCCCTCGATCATCGCCAGATGGACCTGCCGCTCTTCGACGGGCCGGCAGCGGCGTCGCCGGCACCGTCGGCGCCCGCTGCGCCGCCCACGCCGCCTGAAGCGGCGGCGGCTCCCGCGGCGCCGCTCGATCCGGGCCCGCCTCCCGATCGCTCCCGCGTCCGTACGTTCGCGCTCGACAGCCGCGTGCTCGAATACCGGCTCAAGCGCTCTGCCCGCCGCACGATCGGCTTCACGATCGACGGCAGCGGGCTGTCGATCACCGCGCCGCGCTGGGTCACGCTCGCCGACATCGAAGCGGCGATCGCCGAGAAGCAGCGCTGGATCTTCGCGAAGCTCGCGGAGTGGAAGACCCGCACCGAGCAGCGCGCGCTGCCGCAGATCGACTGGCGCGACGGCGCGCAACTCCCGTATCTCGGCAAGACGATCGCGATCGCGCTCGGCACGGGTGCCGTCGCATTCGACGCCGAGGCACTGCGGCTGTCGCTGCCGCTGCCCGCGCAGGCGGACATGCAGCAGATCAAGGATCGCGTGCAGGGCTGGCTGCAGGGCGAAGCGAAGCGGATCTTCGGCGAACGCCTCGCGGTCTACGCGGACAAGCTCGGCGTCACGTATTCGACGTACGCGCTGTCGTCGGCCGCGACGCGCTGGGGCAGCTGCTCGAGCGACGGCAAGATCCGGCTGAACTGGCGGCTGATCCATTTCCCGCTGTCGATCATCGACTACGTCGTCGCGCACGAGCTGTCGCACCTGCGCGAAATGAACCACAGCCCGGCCTTCTGGCAGACCGTCGAATCGATCTTCCCGGAATTCCGCGAAGCGCGGCACACGCTCAAGCATCATCCGCCCGAGCTGCTGCCGTCGCTGTAACGCGATCGGGCGCACCGGCAATGCAAACGGGCGATGCGGATTCCTCCGCATCGCCCGTTTTCGTTGCGCGCGACGCACATCGTGTGCCGCGCGCCGCCCATCCCGCGCTCAGCGCGCCTTCTTCTGGATGAACTCGATCTTGTAGCCGTCCGGATCCTCGACGAATGCGATCACGGTCGTGCCGTGCTTCATCGGGCCCGCTTCGCGGGTCACCTTGCCGCCCTGCGCCTTGATCCTGTCACAGGCCGCATAGGCGTCGTCGACTTCCAGCGCCAGGTGGCCGAAGCCGTTGCCGAGATCGTAGGACGGCGTATCCCAGTTATGGGTCAGCTCGATCACGGTGCCCGTGCTCTCCGCTTCATAGCCGACGAACGCGAGCGTGAACTTGCCTTCCGGATAATCCTCGCGACGCAGCAGCTTCATGCCGAGCAATTCGGTGTAGAACTTGATCGAGCGGTCGAGATCGCCGACTCGCAGCATCGTATGCAGCAAACGCATGGGTTGTACTCCTGTGGGGACTTTCCAGAACCGGAAATTCTACCGGAGTCACGTGAATCCCGCCGCCGGCGCCCGGCCTGCCGCCAGCCGATACCGAGCATCCGCACGATGAGCCCGACGCCCGTGCGCCGGTCGAAACCGCACGGCTCGATGGTCCCCGCCGACGCTGCCGATCGGGTAACATCCTCCCACCTCGCACCAAAAGCGGGCATGTCGCCCGCCGCCGAAACGCGACCACCCCCTCATTCAGCCACACCGCCCGCCGTGCGAAACCGCCGATTCGAGCGTGCCGGACGCGCCGTCCGTCCGCCGCTGCCCATGTCCCTGCCCCCTTCCCGCCGCATCGGCGAGGTCCGCCGATGACCGCGCTCGCCGGGTCGCCCGTGCGCCGCGCGCTCGACACGCGCGCCGTCGGCGTGATGCTGCTGCTGTGCGCGATCTGGGGCTTCCAGCAGGTCGCGATCAAGAGCACGAACGCGGCGATCCCGCCGATGTTCCAGGCCGGCCTGCGCTCGGTGATCGCCGCGCTCCTGCTGTGGGGCTGGGCGCGCTCGCGCGGCACGCCGCTGTTCCGCGCGGACGGCACGCTCGGCGCGGGCATCGCGGCCGGCGCGCTGTTCGCCGGCGAGTTCATCTGCGTGTTCTTCGGGCTGACGCTGACGAGCGCGTCGCACATGGCGATCTTCCTGTACACGGCACCGTGCTTCACGGCGCTCGGCCTGCACCTGTTTGCGCCGGGCGAGCGGTTGCAGCGCGTCCAGTGGGCCGGCGTCGGCCTCGCGTTCGCCGGCATCGCGCTCGCGTTCGCGGACGGCTTCCTGACGCCGCGCGCACCCGGCGCGTCGGTACTGGCCGGGCTCGCCGGCGACGCGCTCGGGATCCTCGGCGGCGCGATGTGGGCCGCGACGACGGTCGTCGTGCGTTCAACGTCGCTCGCGCGGGCCAGCGCGAGCAAGACGCTGTTCTACCAGCTCGCGGTTTCGGCCGCCGTGCTGGTCGCGCTTGCCGCGCTGCTCGGCCAGATGTCGTTCGCGCAGGTCACGCCGGTCGCGCTCGCGAGCCTCGCGTACCAGTCGGTGATCGTCGCGTTCGTCAGCTATCTGTCGTGGTTCTGGCTGCTCACGCGCTACAGCGCGTCGCGGCTGTCGGTGTTCACGTTCCTGTCGCCGCTGTTCGGCGTCGCGTTTGGCGTGCTGCTGCTCGGCGAATCGGTCGGCTGGCGCTTCATGTCCGCGGCCGCGCTGGTGCTGACCGGGATCGCGCTCGTCAACGCGCCGCCGCGCCGGCGCGCGTAGCGCCGCGCGGCCGCGCGCCGGGATCGACGAGCACCGATCGGCAAAGTAAAAAGGCTGCCCGCCAGGGCAGCCTCGTGAACCTCGATCCGGCATGTGCCGCGCGCGTTGCCCGCGCGTTACCGCTACTCCGCGGCCTTGCGCACTTTCGCAAGCGCCTGCGCGACACCGACATATTCGGCCACGCTCACATCCTCCGCGCGCCGCGCGAGATCGAAGCCGAGCCCGTCGAAATCGATCGTCTCGCGGTAGTCGCCGAGCGTATTGCGCAGCATCTTGCGGCGCTGCGAGAACGCGGCCGTGACGACTTCGCCCAGCAGCACGGGATCGACGTCCGGCAGTTCGTGCGGTTCGTACGGAATCATCCGGACGATCGCCGAATCGACCTTCGGCGGCGGCTGGAACGATTCCGGCGGCACGTCGAGCATCTTCTCCATCACGTAGCGGTACTGCAGCATCACCGACAGCCGCGAGAACGCCTTCGTGCCCGGCTCCGCGACCATCCGTTCGACGACTTCGTTCTGCAGCATGAAATGCTGGTCGATCACCGCGTCGGCGAACGTCATCAGGTGAAACAGCAGCGGGCTGGAAATGTTGTACGGCAGGTTGCCGACGATCCGCAGCGACGGCTTGTCGCCGGGTGCCGCGAGCGAGCGGAAGTCGAACGCGAGCGCGTCGCCCGCGTGCAGTTCCAGCAGCGCGCCGAAGCGCTGCTGCAGGCGGCCGATCAGGTCGCGGTCGAGCTCGACCGCATGCAGCGGCGACTCGGGCGTCGCGAGGCGCGCGATCAGCGGCTCGGTGAGCGCGCCGAGCCCGGGGCCGATCTCGACCATACGCTGGCCGCGCGCGGGGCCGATCGTCGCGACGATCGAGTCGATCACGCCGTGATCGACGAGGAAGTTCTGCCCGAAGCGCTTGCGCGCGAAGTGGCCTTGGTGCTGTCTGCTGTTCGACATCGACTGAGAAAAACGAAAAATGCGACGAATAAGGTCAGGCCTGCGCCCGTGCGCGTCAGGACGCGCGGCGATGGCGCGCCATCGTGACGGCCGTGTCGAGCGCGGCGACCAGGCTGCCCGGATCCGCGCGGCCCGTGCCGGCCAGATCCAGCGCGGTGCCGTGATCGACCGACGTGCGGATGATCGGCAGCCCGAGCGTGACGTTGATGCCCTCGCCGAAGGTCGCATACTTCAGCACGGGCAGGCCCTGATCGTGGAACATCGCGAGCACGCAATCGGCGCCCTCGAGATGGCGCGGCTGGAACAGCGTGTCAGCCGGATACGGGCCGCGCGCGTCGATGCCCTGCGCGTTCGCGCGCGCGAGCGCCGGCGAGATCACGTCGATCTCCTCGCGGCCGAGGTAACCGTTCTCGCCCGCATGCGGGTTCAGCCCCGTCACGAGGATGCGCGGCGCCGCGAGACCGAAGTCGCGCCGCAGGTCGCGATCGACGATCGCCAGCGTCTCGACGAGCCCGTCGATCGTCAGCGCGGACGACACGTCCTTCAGCGGCAGGTGCGTGGTCGCGAGCGCGACGCGCAGCGGCCGCTCGCCCGTGCCCGCCAGCATCATGACAACACGCGGCGTATGTGTGCGTTCCGCGAGGTATTCGGTATGGCCGGTAAACGGCACGCCGGCATCGTTGATCGTGCTCTTCTGCAGCGGTGCGGTGACGATCGCGTCGAACCGGCCCGCCAGCGCGCCGTCGATCGCGGCATCGAGCAGCCCGAGCACGTAGCGGCCGTTGGCCGCGTCGAGCTTGCCCGCCTGCGCGGGCACGGCAAGCGGATGATGCTCGACCGACACCGGCCCGCCGCCGGCGAGCACCGCCCGGTCGGCCCCGACGGCCGCCGCGCGCGCGGCGAGCAGCGCGGCGTCGCCGAGCACGGTGAAATGCGCGCCGGGCCAGCGCCGCGCGGCATCCTGCAACGCCTGCACGGTCAGCTCCGGGCCGACACCCGCGGGTTCGCCGGTCGTGATCGCGATCTGCAGCGCGGATGCCGTCATGTGAAGCTCGCTCAGTTCGCCGGGCCGACGCCGCCGATCTTGTACTGCACGTACGACGAATCGCGCAGTTCGCGCAGCCAGTCGGCATACGCCTGCTCGGCCTTGCGCTGGCCGATCGCCTGGCGCGCGATATCCATCTGCTGCTGCACCGAGCCTTCCGCCTCGCGGCGGTCGATCACCTGGATCAGGTGGTAGCCGTACTCGGTACGAATCGGCTGGCTGATCTGGCCGTCCTGCAGGTTGTTCATCGCGCGCTCGAATTCCGGCACGGTCTCGCCCGGGCTGATCCAGCCCAGATCGCCGCCCTGCGACGCCGAACCGTCCTGCGAGTAGGTGCGCGCGAACTTCGCGAAATCGCCACCGGCCTCGACCTGCTTGCGGATGTCCTGCAGCTGCTGGCGCGCCTGGCCTTCCGACTTGCCTTCGCCGACGCGCAACAGGATGTGGCGCACGTGCGTCTGGACGATCTTCGGTGCCGCGGCGGTCGCGCCCTGGCTCTGGCGGCGGTCGACGAGACGCACGATCTCGAAGCCGTCCGGCACGCGGATCAGCGTCGGGTTGACCTGGCCCGGGCGCAGCTTCGAGGCGGCTTCGACGACCTCGGCCGGCAGCGCGCCCGGCGCCTTGAAGCCGAGGTCGCCGCCCTTCTTCGCGTCGTTCGCTTCCGAATTGCTCTTCGCGAGCTTCTCGAAATCGGCGCCCGACGTGGCCTGCTGCAGCAGCGCGTCGGCCTTCTTCTGCGCGGCTTCGATCTCCGCCTGCGGCGCGTTGGTCGGCGCCTTGACGAAGATGTGCTGGAAGCGCAGGTCCTGCTGCTGCGACGCGTTCGGCCCGCGCTGGCTCGCGATGTAGTTCGCGACCTCGGCGTCCGACACGGTGATCTTGCCGTCGACCTCGCGCTCGCGCAGCTTCGACAGCATCAGCTCGGTGCGCGCGTCGCTGGTGAACACGCTCCAGGGCACGCCTTGCGCCTCGAGACGCGCGCGATACTGTTCGAGCGTCATCCCGTTCGCCTGCGCGAGGCGCTGCAGCGTGGACTGCACGGTCGCGTCGTCGATACGGATCCCGTCGTCCTTGGCCTTCTGCACCTGGATGCGTTCGAGCACCATCTGGTTCAGCACCTGCGCACGCAGCTGGTCTGCCGGCGGCACGGGCGCGTTCTGCTGCTGCAGCCGGCGCGAGATCAGGCCGACGCGCTGGTCGAGTTCGCGGCCCGTGATCACGTCGTTGTTGACGACCGCGACGACTTCGTCGGCGAGCTGCGCGCCATGCGAACCAAGTGCCTGCGCCGCGGCCGGCGCGGCGGCGAGCAGCGCGGCTGACGCGGCGAGGCTGGACACGACTGCCGCGAAACGAAGGGTTTTCTTCATTGCCACTGATACTCCATTGAAATCGTGCTGACCGGTGCAGACAAGCCGGCGTTACTCGTAGTTGCTGAAGCGGGACATCGGCGGCGGCGCGGACGGCAGCGGCGTGTAGCCCGGCACCCCGGCGCGGAATGCGGCGACGAGACCGTTGTCGACGCTCGACAGCCCCTTCAACGTCAGCTGCATCATGAAGCGCGTCGACGAGTTCTGCTGCCCCGACGTGTTCACGCCGTTCGCGAAGCGCTGGACACCGACCCCGAGCGCCCAGCAATCCGCGTCGTATTGTAAGCCGAGCAGACCATCGACGATCCGGTCGGCTGCCAGGTCGTAGTTGAAGCGGCCGATCGCATACAGGCGGCGCGTGAGCGGCCATTGCGCGGACACCAGGAACTGGTTGATCGGCTGGTTGTCGAGCGTCGTGTTCGCCCGCGTATAGCGGTAGCCGACGTTGATCACGCGGCGCTCGCCGGGGCTGAAGCCAAAACCGATGCTCGACTTCACGAGCTGGTTGTTGTTCTGGTTGTACTGGAACGCGGTTTCCGACATGAAGCCGGAGCCGAGCTTCAGCGCGGCGCCGACGATCAGGTCCGAGTGGCGGGCCTGCACGGCGGACTGCCCCGAGTTCAGCGTCACGCGCTGGTCGGCGAAATAGTACTGCTGCGCGACCACGAAGCGCGCGCGCTCGTCGCCGGTGCGCGGATCGATGAAGCGCGACGTCAGGCCGGCCGTGATCCGGTTCGCATCCGCGATCCGGTCGTTGCCGACGAACGTGTTCGGCTGGTAGATCTCCGCGAGGCCGAAGTCCGATTCCGCGGTGTCGAACAGCGGCGCGTTCGACTGGTCGCGATACGGCGTGTACACGTAGTACAGGCGCGGCTCGAGGGTCTGGATGAAGTCCTGGCCGAACAGGCGCACCGAGCGGTCGAAGATCAGGCCCGTGTCGAAGCTCACGGTCGGGATCGACTCGGTGAAGCGCTTCGGGTTGTTCGGCGTGCTCGACGACAGGTAGTTCAGGTCGTACGACGCGAAGTGGTACTGGACCTTCGGCACGACGAAGTAGCCGGGGCCGTACACGCCGTACGCGATGTACGGGTTGAAGACGATCCGGTCGCCTTCGGTCGCATCGGCGGTCGTGATGCGGAACCGCGAATAGTCGGCTTCCGCGCCGAAGTCGAAGCCGCCGACGTTGTACTTCGTGTACTTCACGTTCAACTGCGGCTCGCGGCTGTAAGGCGCGATCGACGGCGGCAGCGTCTGCCAGTGCTGGTAGCGCGCGAGCACCGACCACGGGCCGTTGTTGTACGTGAGGCCGGCTTCCTGCTGGTACAGCGTCTGCGTCCCGTTGATGAACTGGTTCATCGACCCAAGGTCTTCGGGATACGTGTTGTCCGAGACCTTGTTGAAGTAGACGTAGCCGCCGAAACCGCCGCCGAAGTTCTGCTGGTGCTGCCAGTAGATCGCGTAGCGGTCGCGGTGCGCGAGCCGGTCGTCCGGCAGGTAATTGGCCGTAAACGTGCCCGAATACGACGGCGACAGGTAGCGGAACGTCGCTTCGGTCTGCACGCCGCGCCGCGAGATGATGCGCGGCGTGATCGTCAGGTCGCGGTTCGGCGCGATGTTGAAGTAGTACGGCAGCGTCAGCTCGAACCCGTTGTTCGAGTTGATCGAGAAGGTCGGCGGCAGCAGGCCGCTGCGCCGCTCGCCCGACAGCGGGAACGTCATCCACGGGCTCGCGAAGATCGGCACGCCCTGGAAGAACAGCACGCCGTTGCGCGCGGTGCCTTCGTCGGCACCCGTATCGAAGTCGAAGCGGCTGCCCTTGATGTACCACGCCGGGTTCGTCGAGCACTGGCACGCGGTGTAGGTGCCGTTGACGAACACCGAGCGCTCGCTGTCGAGCAGGTCGACGCGCTCCGCGCTGCCGGACCCGCCCGTCACGTTGAAGTGGTACTTCGGCGCCGTCATGAAGCCCTGGTTCGCCTCGACCTTCAGATGCGCCTCGGGGCCCGCGAACGACGTGCCGCCATTGACCACCTTGACCTGGCCGTACGCGTCGGCCATGTCGGTATCCTGATCGTAGTGGAGCGCGTCGGCCTTCACGACCGCGTCGCCGCGGCGCAACTCGGCCGAGCCCTTCGCGGCCAGGTCCTGGTCGGCCGTGCCGCTCGTATGGTCGGCGATCACGAAGGCGGCCGGCTTCGCGCCGTCCTTCAGCGGATGATCCTCGAGCTGCGGGGCGAGACGCAGGTCCCACGGCGAGTCGAGCGGCTGCGGCTGCGCGGCCGCGCCCGACAGCTGCGCGTACGACACGGCCGGCACGAGGCCGGGCACGGCCAGGAGTGCGAGCGCGAGCCGCCGTTTGCGCGGCGCCCCGTCACCGGGGAAGACATTCGGGAATAGCGGTTTGGGCGGCATCTATCGTTTGGCGAATCGCCCCTTGTCAACCGCACCTGCACGGCACATTCGCGCGCGGCGGGCCGCGCCGTCGCACCGCGACTGCGGCTGAGCGCAAACCGGGGAGGCGATCGGGCGGACGGCGCGACAGGCGGCGGGCCTGCACGGCGCAAGCTGACGCGGGGCGCGTCAAAAAAGTCGTGGGGTATTATATGGCAAGACGTTCCCCCCTCCGCCGAGTTTCATGACACCCCCATCCGCCGCATCCCAGCCCGACGCCCGCCTCGAAGCGCTCACCGCGTGGCTGCGCCCGCTCGCCGAGCGCTTCGCCCTCGACCTGTCGACCCTCGCGCCCGCGTCGTCGGACGCCAGTTTCCGCCGCTATTTCCGTGTCGCGTCGGCCACGAGCCCCGGCGGCTCGCTGGTCGCGGTCGACGCGCCGCCGCCCGAGAAGTGCCGCGAATTCGTCCAGGTCGCGCAGCTGCTCGCCGCGGCCGGCGACCACGTGCCGGACGTGCTGGCTCACGAGTTCGACGCGGGCTTCATGCTCGTGACCGACCTCGGCCGCACGTCGTACATCGCGGTGCTCGATCCGGCCGACCCGGTCGCGGCACGCCCGCTGATGCGCGACGCGCTCGACGCGCTGATCCGCTTCCAGCTGAGCTCGAGGCCGGACGTGCTGCCGCCGTTCGACGAGGCGTTCCTGCGCCGCGAGATGGAGCTGCTGCCCGAATGGTTCGTCGGCCGGCACCTCGGCAAGCCCGTCACCGACGCGATGCGTGGCACGCTCGACCGCACCTTCGCGCTGCTGGTCGCGAGCGCCCATGCGCAACCGCAGGGCTTCATGCTGCGGGACTTCATGCCGCGCAACCTGATGGTCTGCGAGCCGAATCCGGGCGTGCTCGACTTCCAGGATGCCGTGTACGGGCCGCTGACGTACGACGTCGTGTCGCTGCTGCGCGACGCGTTCATCAGCTGGGACGAGGAGTTCGAGCTCGACTGCTTCGCGTACTACTGGGAAAAGGCGAAGAAGGCCGGCCTGCCGGTCGACCCGGATTTCGGCGAGTTCTACCGCCAGCTCGAGTGGATGGGGCTGCAGCGCCACATCAAGATCCTCGGCCTGTTCGCGCGCATCAACTACCGCGACGGCAAGCCGCACTACCTGAACGACCTGCCGCGCTTCCTGGCCTATGCGCGCAAGGTCGCGCTGCGCTACCGCCCGCTCGTGCCGTTCGCGAAGCTGCTCGACGAGCTCGAGGGCAAGGGCGCGGCCGACGTCGGCTATACGTTCTGACCGCCCTCACCGTCCTTACCTTCAGCCGAACATGAGCACTACCCTGACCACGGCGATGATCTTCGCCGCCGGGCGCGGCGAACGGATGCGCCCGCTGACCGACATCCGCCCGAAACCGCTGCTCGAAGCCGGCGGCAAGCCGCTGATCGTCTGGCAGATCGAGGCGCTCGCCCGCGCGGGCGTCGAGTCGATCGTGATCAACCACGCGTGGCTCGGCGCGCAGCTCGAGGCGGCACTCGGCGACGGCTCGCGCTGGGGCGTGCGGCTCGCGTATTCGGCCGAAGGCGAAGCGCTGGAAACCGCCGGCGGCATCGCGCAGGCGCTGCCGCTGCTCGAGCGCGACGGCCGGCCGACGGTGTTCGCGGCGGTCGCGGGCGACGTGTACTGCGCATTCGACTACCGGACGCTCGCCGCGCGTGCCGCGCAGATGGCCGCGCTGGATGCGCCCGCGATGCATCTCGTGATGGTGCCGAACCCGCCGTTCCATCCGGACGGTGATTTCGTACTTCGCGATGACGGCCGGCTGGCACTCGCCGGCGCCCCGCGCGTCACGTTCGGCAGCATCGGCGTGTACGACACGCGGATGTTCCGCGACATCGTGCCCGGCACGCACCGGCCGCTGTCGCCCTACTTCAAGGCGACCATCGAGGCCGGCCGCGCGAGCGGCGAATTGTATGAAGGTATCTGGGAGAACGTCGGCACGCCCGCGCAGCTCGGCGAGCTCGACGCGCGGCTGCGCGCCGCCGCGGGCTGATCGTTTCGCCGCTGACCGCGGCCGGGCCACCCGGCGCGGCGGCCGATGGCGTGAAAGACCGATGACGGCCCGGTCACTCGGCGGCAGGCCGACCCGGAATCGAATACCGCGGGCGCTCCGCCGGCTCACGCGGCCGTGACGGCGCATCGCCGGCCGATCGCGGACGGCCGGCAAACCACCCGTTTCCGCCGCGCGCCGCCCCGGCGCGGCATCCCCGCTCACGCGGCCTCGGCCGCCTCCCCGCCCGCCGCCGCGCGCTGCTGCTGCAGCGCCCACATCTGCGCATACAGCCCGTCCGCGCGCACGAGTTCGTCGTGCGTGCCGCGCTCGACGATCCGCCCGTGGTCCATCACGAGGATCTGCTGCGCATGCACGACCGTCGACAGCCGGTGCGCGATCACGAGCGTCGTGCGGTGCCGCGCGATCTGGTCGAGCTCGTGCTGGATCGCGCGCTCCGAGCGCGAATCGAGCGCCGACGTCGCCTCGTCGAACAGCAGCACCGGCGGATCCTTCAGCAGCGTGCGCGCGATCGCGACGCGCTGCTTCTCGCCACCCGACAGCTTCAGCCCGCGCTCGCCGACCGGCGTGTCATAGCCCTTCGGCAAGCTCTCGATGAAGTCGTGGATGTGCGCGGCGCGCGCGGCCGCGATCACTTCGTCGCGGCTCGCGGTCGGCCGGCCGTACGCGATGTTGTAGTAGATCGAGTCGTTGAACAGCACGGTGTCCTGCGGCACGATCCCGATCGACGCGCGCAGCGAGTCCTGCGTGACGTCGCGAATGTCCTGGCCGTCGATCCGGATCGCGCCGCCCGCCTGCCGGTCGAGATCGTAGAAGCGGAACAGCAGGCGCGACAGCGTCGACTTGCCGGAACCGCTGTGGCCGACCACCGCGGTGGTCGTGCCCGCATCGATCGTGAACGTCACGTCGTGCAGGATCTGCCGCGCCGCTTCGTACGAGAAGTTCACGTGCTCGAAGCGCACCTGCGCGCCGGCCACCGCGAGCGGCCGCGCGTCGGGTGCGTCCGCGACTTCCTTCGCGGCCGACAGCAGCCCGAACATCCGGTCCATGTCGGTGAGGCTCTGCTTCAGCTCGCGATACACGACGCCGAGAAAATTCAGCGGGATGTACAGTTGCAGCATGAACGTGTTGATCAGCACGAGATCGCCGAGCGTCAGCTTGCCGGCCAGCACGCCCTGCGTCGCGCGCCACAGGATGAACACCAGCCCGGTGCCGATGATCGCCTGCTGGCCGAAGTTCAGCACCGACAGCGAATTCTGCGAGCGGATCGCGGCCTTGCGGTAGCGCTTCAGGTTCTCGTCGTAGCGCTGCGCCTCCCACTCCTCGTTGCCGAAGTACTTCACCGTCTCGTAGTTGATCAGCGAATCGATCGCCCGCGAGTTCGCGCGCGAATCGAGCTCGTTCATCGTGCGGCGAAAGTGCGTGCGCCAGTTGGTGACCTTCACGGTGAACACGATGTACGTGACGAGCGCCGCGAACGTCACGTACGCGTAGTACGCCTCGTACTTGACCACGAAGAAGCCGAGCACGAGCCCGACCTCGACGAGCGTCGGCAGGATGCTGTACAGCGAATAGGAAATCAGTTGCTGGATGCCGCGCGTGCCGCGCTCGATGTCGCGCGACATGCCGCCGGTCTGGCGTTCGAGATGGAAGCGCAGCGACAGACCGTGCAGATGCCGGAACACCTGCAGCGCGAGCTGGCGCACCGCGCTCTCGGTGACCTTCGAGAACAGGATCTCGCGCAGCTCGGTGAACAGCGACGTCGACAGCCGCACGAGCGCATACGCGACGACCAGCAGGCCGACGCCGCCCGCGAGCACGATGCCGGCCGACTGCTCGGCCCGCCCGAGCGCCGTGAGCTGCTGCACGGCGGACAGGTGATCGACGATGCGCTTCATCACGACCGGCACGCCGAGGTTCGCGACCTTCGCGCCGATCAGGCAGCCGAGCGCGAGCGCGACGCGCCATTTGTAGGTGGCGAGATACGGCAGCAGCGACCGGATGGTCTGCCAGTCGTTGCGAGGCCCGGTCTGAGCCGGCGCGGGCTCGCCGGAAGCGGAATATCGGCGCATGGGGGAAGGATCGGCGGCGGTGCCGGACGCGTTGCCGCGGCGGCCGGCTCGCCCGCTTTCTCGTACAATTTGCGAACGTTGTATTGTCGCAGAAGCCGCCACGCGCCGCTGCGGGCGGCCTCGCCGGCCTGCCGGTGCGCGGCGGCGCCTTTATTACAGGATGAAAGCCCCCGCCATGACCGATTCGACCCTCGAACTTCCGCAAAAGCAGCCCGCGCTGCGCGTCGTCCCGCAACCGCACGACGCGAACGTCCACGGCGACGTGTTCGGCGGCTGGATCATGTCGCAGGTCGACATCGCCGGCTCGATTCCCGCGAGCCAGCGCGCGAACGGCCGCGTCGCGACGGTCGCGGTCAATTCGTTCGTGTTCAAGCAGCCGGTGTTCGTCGGCGACCTGCTGAGCTTCTACGCGACCATCATGCGCACCGGCAACACGTCGATCACGGTCGACGTCGAGGTGTACGCGCAGCGCATGCGCCTGATGGGCGAAATCGTGAAGGTCACCGAGGCGACGCTCACCTACGTCGCGACCGGCCCCGACCGCAAGCCGCGGCAACTGCCGCCGCTCTGACCCGCACGCGCCGCGCTGCGGCGCCGCACGCGGCCCGTCAGTGCATGGCCGCCAGCCCGAACTCCCGCATCGCGGGCACGAAGTCGTGATTGAGCTTCGGCTTGCGCGACAGCTTCACCAGCACGTAGCGCTGGAACGGCGCGAGCCGCTGCCACTGCGCGAGCGCGGGCGCCGGCAGCCCGGCCAGCGCGCTCTGCTGCACGAGCGCGTCCGGCACCGTGTCGGTGGCGCGCCAGCTCGGCTGCTCGTCCGGCTGGAACCACGACGGTTCGAGGTCGGCATGCGTGCGCAGCATTTCGAACAGCGCGTGATCGAAGTTGGGCTCGATCGCGGTGTCCTCGTCGGCCGGAAAGCGCGCGAGCAGCTTGCGGTCCTCGAGCGGCAGCAGCTGCCACTGCTCCAGGGAAATCCGCAGACCGAAACGGTCGAGATTGAAACGCACGATCATTGGAATGTACGTCAGGTTTTCCGACGAATCGTGTTCGAAATTGAATAGCAGCGGAGCGTCGCTGAGTCCCATGGTCGTTACCCGAGTGGCGGATGCCGGCGCGGCCGGCCTGCCTGAGGTATTTTAGAACCTCTGCGCGCGCGCGGCGGACACGATCGCCGCCGCCCCTGCCTCGAATCAACGGGAGTGCTCGTGAATCCGACTGAAACAGAAGAACCGCGCGGCGCGATCGAGCTGTCCGTGCGCCGCACGCGCGGCGGCGCCGTCGAAGCCGCGCACGACTACGTCGGCCAGGAATGGCCGGTCGCGCTGGTCTTCAACGGCATCTCGCACGCGGTGATGATGTGCACGCCGCGCGACCTCGAGGCGTTCGCGGTCGGCTTCGCGATCTCGGAAGGGATCGTCGAGCGCGGCAGCGACATCAAGGACATCGACGTGATCCTGCACGCCGACGCGCCGCTGCCGCACGCGGAGGTGCACCTGGAGGTCGTCCAGCAGGCGTTCGCCGCGCTGAAGGACCGGCGCCGCGCGCTCGCGGGGCGCACCGGCTGCGGCGTGTGCGGGATCGAAAGCATCGACCTGCTCGACCTCGCGCCCGAACGGGTGCCCGACACCGGCTTTCTCGCGCGCCTCGCGCCCGACGCGCTCGCGCGCGCGGCCCACGCGCTGCCGGCCCACCAGGCGCTCACGCGGCTCACCGGCGGCCTGCATGCGGCCGCGTGGTGCGACGCAACAGGCGCGATCCGCATGGCGTTCGAGGATGTCGGCCGCCACAACGCGCTCGACAAGCTGATCGGCTCGCTCGTGCTGGCGCGCGCCGACGCCACCGACGGTTTCGTGTTCCTGTCGAGCCGCGCGAGCTACGAGCTCGTGCGCAAGTCGGCGCGGGTCGGGATCCCGATGGTCGCGACGATCTCCGCGCCGTCGTCGCTCGCGATCGAGATCGCGAAGGCGGCCGGCTTGCGGCTGGTCAGCTTCTGCCGCGAAACCGGTCACGTCGATTACGGCACCGCGTGAGCGCTCGCGGCGGGCGCCGGTTCGCGAACCGTGCCCGGCGGTTCGTCCGCGGCGGCCGGCGCGCTCGCGTCGCATGCCGCATCGCTCGTCCGGTTGCCGCGGTAGTCCGTCCACAGCTTGCGGTCGGTGTCATAGAGCTTGCAGCGCCGTGCCGTGTCGAAGTACCAGCGCCAGCTGAAGCGCTGCACGACGATCCGCCCGGGCAGCATGTCCTCCAGCTTCGCCTGCGCGGGCTTGAGCCGGTACAGCGGCACGCTCATGTCGACGTGATGCGCCGTGTGCTCCATGATGTGGTGCAGCAGGCCGCCGATCCCGAACGGGAACGTCAGGTGCAGCGTGGTCGACACGAACGGCGCGGCATTCGACCATTCGGCCCGGTTCGCGTGCCACGCGATGCGCGGGTCGGTGTGGTGCACGTACACGACGAAGCCGATCATCGAGCACCAGAACAGGAACGGCACGAGCACGCCGGTGGCGAGCAGCAGCGCGACGGGCTGCCGTGTCGCGATCGCCACCCAGACGACGGCCGCGATCCACACGGCCGCGAAGCCCGTCACCAACAGGCCGTCACGCCGGAACACGGGCCGCGACGCACCGATATAGGTCCTGTTCGGGAAATACATCCGCAGCCACCAGATCTCGACGAAATAGTAGAGGCCCGGCGCCCAGCCGCTTCGGTAGACGCGATCCAGCAAGCGGCGCACCGGCGACAGCGCGGCGAACTCCGCCGGCGTATGCGGCGCCCACACGAAATCGAAGCCCTTCAGGTTCGTATAGCCGTGGTGCACGACGTTGTGCCCGACTTCCCACAGGCTGTATGGCGTCAGCGACGGCAGGAAGGCGATGCGGCCCAGCCAGCGGTTCAGCCGGCGATTGGGCGTCAGGCTCTGATGGCAGGCGTCGTGCCCGATGATGAAGAGCCGCCCGGTGATGAACCCGGCGGCCATCCCGCAGACGATCTTGCCGACGCTCGACGGAATCAGCAGCGCGCCGGCGAATGCCGCGAACAGCAGCAGGTAGTCGAGCACGAGCAGCAGGATCGGGCGCACGATCTCGCGCGTGGCGAACGGCACGAGCCACGCGCGGATGATCTTGCGGTGCGGAATGGGTTCGCCGGAGCGGACCGGGGTCTGGGAATCGTTGTCGACCATGATGCGGAAAGGCGCGCGAACCGCACGCCGGAAAAGATAGGAGCCGTGCGGCACGCACGGCGCGGAGGAACGGGCCGCACCGCGGCCCGGGCCGGTTAACGCGACATCATGTTCATGCTGACGTTGTGCATCACCCACAGCGTCCCGAAGATCAGGATCAGCGCGGTCAGCACCGTGTAGCTGAACGCCATCACGTTCCAGCGCTGGCTGGACGACGTGTTCATGTGCAGGAAGCAGACGAGATGCACGACGATCTGCGCGAATGCGAGTACCGCGAGCGCGATGATCGCCGCTTTCGGCGCGAGCACGCCGCCCATCACGAGGCCGAACGAAGCGGCCGTCAGCAGCACCGACAGCACGAACCCGGCGAGATAGCCGCCGGCGGTGCCGTGCGCGTCATCGTGGCAGATGAGTTCCGAATGGGCCATTTAGATCACGCTCGCAAGATAGACGAAGGAGAACACGCAGATCCAGACGATGTCGAGGAAGTGCCAGAAGAGGCTCAGGCAGGTGAGGCGGCGGAAGTCGCGCTCCGTCATGCCGGGACCGCGCGCGATCTGCACGACGAGCACGACCATCCACAACAGGCCGACCGCCACGTGCAGCCCGTGCGTGCCGACGAGCGCGAAGAACGCCGACAGGAATGCGCTGCGCTGCGGGCCGGCGCCCTGCGCGATCAGGTGCGAGAACTCGCGCAGTTCCAGCGCGAGAAACGCGGCGCCGAGCACGAACGTGACGGCGAGCCACAGGAACACCGTGCCGCGCCGGCGACGCTGTGCGCCGAGCATCGCGAAGCCGTACGTGATGCTCGACAGCAGCAGCGCCGCCGTCTCGAGCGCGACGCCCGGAATGTCGAACAGGTCCTTCGCGGTCGGACCGCCCGCGAACTGGTTGCCGAGCACCGCGAACGTCGCGAACAGCGACGCGAAGATCACGCAGTCGGTCATCAGGTACAGCCAGAAGCCGAACACCGAATGCGACGGCGGATGAGCGTGTGCCGCCGGATGGCGGGCACCGCCCGCGACAGATTGATACGACATCAGTTCGTCTCCAGTTCGGCTTGCGGCGCCGGGGTGCCGATCCGCACGCCCGCGCGTTGTTCCTCGATCTTGCGGATGGTGTCCGCCGGAATGTAGTAACCGTCGTTGTCCTGTGCGCTGTACAGCACCACCGTCGCGACGATGCCGACGAGCGAAGCGATCGCGAGCCACCAGATGTGCCAGACCAGCGCGAAGCCGAGCAGCAGGCTGAAGATGCCGACGAAGAAGCCCGCGCTCGTGTTCGACGGCATGTGGATGTCCTGGTACCGGACGTTCTTGCCGATGCCGAGGCCAAGCCCCTTCGCCTTCCGGTACGCGAGCTCGTCGAGCTCGTGGACGTTCGGGATCACCGCGAAGTTGTAGACGGCGGGCGGCGACGACGTCGCCCACTCGAGCGTACGGCCGTTCCACGGATCGCCCGTCGCGTCGCGATACTGCGGCTGGTTGCGATTGCGCCAGCCGACCCATACCGATGCGACCTGGCACAGCACGCCGATCGCGATCAGCGCGACGCCGAACGCGGCGGCGACCAGCCACGGATGCCATGCCGGGTTGTCGTAGTGGTTCAGGCGGCGCGTCATGCCCATGAAGCCGAGCACGTACAGCGGCACGAACGACGCATAGAAGCCGAGGAACCAGCACCAGAACGCGCGCTTGCCGAACTTCTCGTCGAGCCGGAAACCGAACACCTTCGGGAACCAGTAATGGACGCCCGCGAAGTAGCCGAACACGACGCCGCCGATGATCGCGTTATGGAAGTGCGCGATCAGGAACAGGCTGTTGTGCAGCACGAAGTCCGCGCCGGGGATCGCCATCATCACGCCGGTCATCCCGCCGAGCGTGAACGTGACCATGAAGCCGATCGTCCACAGCACCGGCGCGGTGAACTCGATGCGGCCGCGATACATCGTAAACAGCCAGTTGAAGATCTTCACGCCGGTCGGGATCGCGATGACCATCGTCATGATCCCGAAGAACGCGTTGACGTCCGCGCCGGAGCCCATCGTGAAGAAGTGATGCAGCCACACGAGGAACGCGAGCACCATGATCACGCACGACGCATAGACCATCGTCCTGTAGCCGAACAGCGGCTTCTTCGCGAACGTCGCGATGACTTCCGAATAGATGCCGAACGCGGGCAGCACGAGGATGTACACCTCCGGATGCCCCCATGCCCAGATCAGGTTCAGGTACAGCATCGCGTTGCCGCCGGCCTCGTTCGTGAAGAAATGCATGTCGAGGTAGCGATCGAGCCCCAGCAGCGCGAGCGCGACCGTCAGGATCGGGAACGTCGCCATGATCAGCACGTTCGAGCACAGCGCGGTCCACGTGAACACCGGCATCTTCATCAGCGTCATGCCGGGCGCGCGCATCTTGACGATCGTCACGAAGAAATTGATCGACGTGATCAGCGTGCCGACGCCCGAAATCTGCAGCGCCCACAGATAGTAGTCGACCCCGACACCCGGGCTGAACTGCAGCTCCGACAACGGCGGATACGCGAGCCAGCCCGTCTGCGCGAATTCGCCGATCACGAGCGAAACGTTCATCAGGATCGCGGCAACCGCCGTCATCCAGAACGAGAGCGAGTTCAGGAACGGGAACGCGACGTCGCGCGCGCCGATCTGCAGCGGCACGATCAGGTTGAAGAACGCGACCAGCAGCGCCATCGCCATGAAGAAGATCATGATCACGCCGTGCGCGGTGAAGACCTGGTCGTAATGATGCGGCGGCAGGTAGCCGGGGCCGTTGTACGCGAGCGCGAGCTGCAGGCGCATCATCACGGCGTCCGCGAAGCCGCGCAGCAGCATCAGCACCGCGACGACCAGGTACATCACGCCGATCTTCTTGTGATCGACGGACGTCAGCCATTCGCTCCACAGCCATTTCCACCTGCCGGCGGCCGTCAGCGCGGCGACGATGCCCAGCACGACGAGCCCCATGAAGGCACTCGCCCCCATGATGATGGGCTGATCGAACGGGATCGCCGAGAGTGTCAGTTTGCCGAACATGCGTTACCCCTTCGTCGTGCAGGCGGCGTCCTTCGGGTCGAGGACATGGCCGTTGTTGTACTTCGCGATGATGTTGTGGAAAAGCTTCGGATCCACCGACGAGAAGTAGCGCACGGGCGCCTTCTCGCTCGGCTGCGCGACGCTGCCATACACGGTCGCGTCGAGCCGCTCGGACGACGCCTTCACCTTCTGCACCCACGCGTCGAACTGTTCGCGCGGCTCGGCGAGCGTGCGGAATTTCATGTCGGAGAAGCCGCGGCCGCTGTAGTTGGCGGATACGCCCGCGTAGTCGCCCGCCTCGTCGGCGATCAGGTGCAGGCGCGTCTGCATGCCGGCCATCGCATAGACCTGGCTGCCGAGCTGCGGGATGAAGAACGAGTTCATCACCGAGTCCGACGTGATGCGGAAATTCACCGGCGTGCCGACCGGAATCGCGAGCTGGTTCACCGACGCGATGCCAAGCTCCGGATAGATGAACAGCCATTTCCAGTCGAGCGCGACCACCTCGACATCGATCGGCTTCACCGACGATTCGAGCGGCTTGTACGGGTCGAGCGCGTGGGTCGTCCGCCACGTGAGGATGCCGAGGAACAGGATGATCAATGTCGGCACCGTCCAGATCACGACCTCGATCGCGTTCGAGTGCGACCAGTTCGGCGCGTAGGCAGCGTTGCGGTTCGACGCGCGATAACGCCACGCGAACCATAGCGTGAGCAGGATCACCGGCACGACGACGATCAGCATCGCCCACGTCGCGGTCGCGATCAGCGATTTCTCCGCGACGCCCACCGCGCCCTTCGGATCGAGCACGTGAAGGTCGCTGCATCCGGCGAGTCCCGCCAGCATCGCGATGACGGGCGCCGCACGCGCTCCGCCGGTGATTCGTCCGATCATTGTTCGTTTGCCTGATTGTCGTTGAGAAGAACTGCCGGCCCGCACGCCGCGGTCGCGCGACGCATCCGGCCCGGGCGACCTGTGCGCGAACTGTACGGAAAATTGCCGCAGTGCAACTTGACGGAAAACAAGGATTGCCGAGTAAGCGGGAACCGCCGCAACCGGAGCGGGCCGGGGATGCCGGCCCACGCGATTGCAGGCGCGCCCCGGGGCGCGACGGGGACGGGAGCGTCGCTCAGTCGGCGCGGATAGCGGGCGGCAATGGCGGGACGGGCAGCGTGCCGACGCTGCGCCGCGCCGTGACGGGCGCGGGCATGCATGGGGCGTGGAGGTGCGGCCGCAGCACGGTGGCGGACGCAGGGGCGCGCGAAACACCGCACGAGCGCACGGCGACGCAGGGTCGAGCCGACGCGTCGATCGACGCATCGGCCGCCGGCACGGAACCGACGCCGCGCGGCCGGCGGCTCACGGACGCGCGCGTTGCCGCCTCGGACGGCGAAGGCATCCGAAACGGCGAAGCGCTGGTTTCCGGTGTCAGTCGAACTGACGGAAATCCGGCTTGCGCTTCTCGAAGAACGCCGTCATCGCCTCTCGCGCTTCCGGCGCGCGCAGCATCGCGGAGAAGTGGCCGGCTTCCTCGGCCATCCGCGCGGGCGTCGCCACGCCGCCGGTATCCTTCAGCAGCGCCTTCGTGACGCGCAGCGACGACGCCGGCAGCGCCGCGAGCTTCGCGGCCTGCTTCGCCGCGAATGCGTCGAGCTCGGCGGCCGGCAGCACGCGATTGACGATGCCGATCCGGTGCGCTTCCAGCGCGTCGAACGCCTCGCCGAGCAGCAGCTTTTCCGCGGCGACCTGATGGCCGGCCAGGCGCGGCAGCAGCACGCTCGACGCGGCTTCCGGGCATAGCCCGAGCTGCGCGAACGGCAGCGAGAACGTCGCGGTGTCGGCCGCGTAGACGAGATCGCAGTGCAGCAGCATCGTCACCCCCACGCCGACCGCGATGCCCGGCACCGCGGCGACGATCGGCTTGGCCGCGCTGCTGATCCGCGCGAGAAACTGGAACACCGACGCATTCTCGTCCTTCGGCGGCGACTTCAGGAAATCCTCGAGATCGTTCCCCGCGCTGAAGTTGCCGTCGCCGCCGCGCAGCAGGATCACGCGGACCGCCTTGTCTTCCTGCGCGTCGGCGAGCGCATCGGCCATCGTCTGGTACATCGCCGCCGTCAGCGCGTTCTTCTTCGCCGGGCGCGCGATCGTGATCGTCATCACGCCGTCGGCGCGTTCCACTTGAATTTCGGCCACAACCGTCTCCTTTGACTTCCTCTACCGGAATGAAAAAACGGTGCGCGAGCTCGTGGCCCGCGCACCGTCGTCGCTTTGCGTCGCGACCCGCTTACAGGCGTTCGATGATGCCCGCCGCACCCATGCCGGTGCCGACGCACATCGTGACCATCCCGTACTTCAGGTTGCGGCGGCGCAGGCCGTGCACGACGGTCGCCGCGCGGATCGCGCCGGTCGCGCCGAGCGGGTGGCCGAGCGCGATCGCGCCGCCGACCGGGTTGACCTTCGACGGGTCGAGGCCGAGATCGCGGATCACCGCCAGCGACTGCGCGGCGAATGCCTCGTTCAGCTCGATCCAGTCGAGATCGTCCTGCTTCAGGCCCGCGGCCTTCAGCGCGGCCGGAATCGCTTCCTTCGGACCGATGCCCATGATTTCCGGCGGCACGCCGCGCACCGCGAAGCTCACGAAGCGCGCGAGCGGCGTCAGGTTGAATGCCTTGAGCACCTTCTCCGACACGACCAGCAGCGCGCCCGCGCCGTCCGACGTCTGCGAGCTGTTGCCGGCCGTGACCGAGCCCTTGTTCGCGAACACCGTGCGCAGCTTCGCGAGGCCTTCGAGCGACGTATCCGCGCGCGGACCTTCGTCGAGCGCGATCTCGCGCGTCTTCACGTCGATTTCGCCGGTCGCGAGGTTCGGGAAACGCTCGGTGATCGTGTACGCGGCGATTTCGTCGCCGAACTCGCCGGCCTGCTGCGCGGCGAGCGCCTTGCGGTGCGATTCGACCGAGAACGCGTCCTGGTCCTCGCGGCTCACCTTCCACTGCTCGGCGACGCGCTCGGCGGTCAGGCCCATCCCGTACGCGATGCCGAAGTCTTCGCTGCGATCGAAGATGTGCGGCGACATCGACGGCTTGTTGCCCATCATCGGCACCATGCTCATCGATTCGCAGCCGCCCGCGAGCAGCGCGTCCGATTCGCCGACGCGGATGCGGTCCGCCGCCATCGCCAGCGCCGTGATGCCCGACGCGCAGAAGCGGTTGACCGTCACGCCGCCGACCGTCTGCGGCAGGCCCGCGAGCAGCGCGCCCATGCGCGCGACGTTCAGGCCCTGCTCGGCTTCCGGAATCGCGCAGCCGATGATCGCGTCCTCGATCAGCTTCGTGTCGAAGCCGGGCACCTGCGCGACCGCCGACTTGATCGCGTGGACCAGCAGCTCGTCGGGGCGCGTGTTCTTGAAGACACCGCGCGGGGCCTTGCCGATCGGGGTGCGGCTGGCGGCGACGATGTATGCGTCTTGCAGTTGTTTGCTCATTTGAGACTCCTTGCCTTATCCGCTCGCTCAGTTACGCACCGGCTTGCCGGTCTGCAACATGCCCATGATCCGTTCCTGCGTCTTCTGCGTGCCGAGCAGCTCGACGAACGCGCGACGCTCCAGCGCGAGCAGCCACTGCTCGTCGACGAGGCTGCCGGCTTCGACGTCGCCGCCGCATACGGCTTCGGCGATGCGGCTCGCGATCAGGTAGTCGTGGTCGCTGATGAAGCGGCCGTCACGCATGTTGACGAGCGATGCCTTGATCGTCGCGATCGCCGAGCGGCCCGCCACCGGCACGTCCTTCGCGCGCAGCGGCGCACGGTAGCCGACGGCGGCCAGCGCCCGCGCTTCCTTCTTCGCGGTGTCGAGCAGTTCGAACACGTTGAAGATGATCGTGTCGGACGGCTTCAGATAGCCCATCGCACGCGCGTCGTGCGCCGACGACGACACCTTCGCCATTGCCGCGTTCTCGAACGACTTCGTGACGAACTTCAGGATCTCGGTGGTCGCGTTCGCGGCCGTTGCCGCATCCGCCGCGCGCAGCGCCGCTTCCTTCAGGCCGCCGCCCGCCGGCACGAGGCCGACGCCCACTTCGACGAGACCGATGTAGCTCTCGACGTGCACGACGCGCTTCGCGCTATGCAGCAACAGCTCGCACCCGCCGCCGAGCGCGATGCCCGACACGGCCGCCACCACCGGCACGTTCGCGTACTTCACGCGCAGCATGCCTTCCTGGAACTTCTTCACGAACGGCTCGATGCCTTTCGCGCCGCCCATCATGAACGCGGGCATCGCCTCCTCGAGGTTCGCGCCGGCCGAGAACGGGCCGCCCGGCGTGCCGAGCTTCAGCGACGTCGGCTGCCAGATCACCACGCCCTGGTAATCCTTCTCCGCGAGTTCGATCGCCTGCACGAGCCCGTCGATCACGCTCGGTCCGATCGTGTTCATCTTCGACTTGAACGACACGATCACGACGTCGTCTTCGCCGGCACGATCGTCGACCCAGGCACGCACCGCGTCGGTTTCGAACAGCGTCTTGCCGTAGGTCTTCGGATCGGTGCCGGCTTCGCCGATGAGCGGCGCGCGGAACACCTGCTTGCCGTAGACGGCGAGGTCGGAACGCGGCACGAAGCGCTGCGAGGCCGGCGCCCACGAGCCTTCGGCCGTGTGCACGCCGCCCTTCTCGGCGACCGGGCCTTCGAGCACCCACGTCGGCAGCGGCACGTTCGCGAGCGCCTTGCCGGCCGCGATGTCTTCCTGCACCCACTCGGCGACCTGCTTCCAGCCGGCGGCCTGCCAGCCTTCGAACGGGCCTTCGTTCCAGCCGAAGCCCCAGCGGATCGCGAGGTCGACGTCGCGCGCGTTGTCGGCGATCGACTCGAGATGCACGCCGATGTAGTGGAACACGTCGCGGAAGATCGACCACAGGAACTGCGCGTGCGGATGGTCCGTCTCGCGCAGCAGCTTCAGGCGTTCCGCCGGCGGGCGCTTCAGGATGCGGCCGACGGTTTCGTCCGCCTTCGCGCCCGAATCCACGTAGGTGCCCGTCTTCGCGTCGAGCACCTTGATCGCCTTGCCTTCCTTCTTGTAGAACCCGGCGCCCGTCTTCTGGCCGAGCGCGCCCTGCTTCACCAGTTCGGCGAGCACGGCAGGCGTCTCATAGACCGGGAAGAACGGATCGCCGGCGAGGTTGTCCTGCATCGTCTTGATCACGTGCGCCATCGTGTCGAGGCCGACCACGTCCGCGGTGCGGAAGGTCGCCGACTTCGCGCGGCCGAGGCGGCTGCCCGTCAGGTCGTCGACTTCGTCGAAGCGCAGGCCGAACTTCGCGGCCTCGGTGATCACCGCGAGGATCGAGAAGATGCCGACGCGGTTCGCGATGAAGTTCGGCGTGTCCTTCGCGCGCACGACGCCCTTGCCGACGATGCTCGTCAGGAAGGTTTCGAGCTGGTCGAGGATCTCGGCACGCGTGTGCGCGGTCGGGATCAGTTCGACGAGGTGCATGTAGCGCGGCGGGTTGAAGAAGTGCACGCCGCAGAAGCGCGACTTCAGCTCGTCCGAGAAACCTTCGGACAGCGTCGTGATCGACAGGCCAGACGTGTTGGTCGCGAAGATCGCATTCGGTGCGATGTGCGGCGCGACCTTCTTGTACAGGTCGTGCTTCCAGTCCATCCGCTCGGCGATCGCCTCGATCACGACGTCGCACTCGGCGAGCTTCGCGATGTCGTCCTCGTAGTTCGCGGCTTCGAGGTATTTCGCGTCGTCCTTCACGCCGAACGGCGCGGGCGACAGCTTCTTCAGGTTCTCGATCGCCTTCAGCGCGATCGCGTTTTTCGGGCCTTCCTTGGCCGGCAGGTCGAACAGCAGCACCGGCACGCGCGCGTTGACGAGATGCGCGGCGATCTGCGCGCCCATCACGCCGGCGCCCAGCACGGCGACCTTGCGAATCAGGAAATTGCTCACGGGATGTCTCCGGATAGTGTCGTGCAGCGCGGGTTGTGAGGGCTGCACGGCGAAGTGAGTACCAGGAACCGTTGCGTTCGGGCGGCGCGCGGCGCGCACCGCCCGGACTCGCGTCAGAACAGCGATTCGTCGACTTCCATCATCGTCTTCGAACCGGCGCGCGCGGCGCGGATCGTCGCCGCCGTCTCGGGCAGGAGGCGCGCGAAGTAGAAGCGGGCCGTCGCGAGCTTCGACTTGTAGAACGGATCGCCCGACGCTTCCTTGTCGAGCGCGAGACGCGCCATGCGCGCCCAGAAGTACGAGAACACCAGGTGGCCGACGGTGCGCAGGTACGGCACGGCGGCGGCGCCGACTTCGTCCGGGTTCTGCATCGCCTTCATGCCGATTTCCATCGTCAGCTTCTGCACCTTGTCGCCAATGTCGGCGAGCGGGTCGATGAACTCGGCCATCTCCGGCTTCACGCCTTCGGTTTCCGCGAATTCGGTGACGAGCTTGCCGAACTTCTTCAGCTTCGCGCCCATGTCGCCGAGCACCTTGCGGCCCAGCAGGTCGAGCGACTGGATCGAGTTCGTGCCTTCGTAGATCATGTTGATCCGCGCGTCGCGCACGTACTGCTCCATGCCCCACTCGGAGATGAAGCCGTGGCCGCCGTAGATCTGCATCGCGTGGTTGGTCGACTCGAACGCGTTGTCGGTCAGGAACGCCTTGATGATCGGCGTGAGCAGCGCGACGAGGTCGGCCGCTTCCTTGCGCACCGCTTCGTCAGCATGCGACAGTTCCTTGTCGATCTGCAGCGCGGACCAGTACGTGAAGGCGCGCGCGCCTTCCGCGTAGGCCTTCTGCGTGAGCAGCATGCGGCGCACGTCCGGGTGCACGATGATCGGGTCGGCCGGCTTGTCCGGTGCCTTCGGGCCCGTCAGCGAGCGCATCTGCAGGCGCTCCTTCGCGTACGTCAGCGAGTTCTGGTACGCGACTTCCGTCAGGCCCAGGCCCTGCATGCCGACGCCCAGGCGCGCGGCGTTCATCATCACGAACATCGCGTTCAAGCCCTTGTTCGGCTCGCCGACCATCCAGCCCTTCGCGTTGTCGAGGTTCATCACGCACGTCGAGTTGCCGTGGATGCCCATCTTGTGCTCGATCGAGCCGCACTTGATGCCGTTGCGCTCGCCCGGCTCGCCCGCGGCGTCCGGAATGAACTTCGGCACGATGAACAGCGAGATCCCCTTCGTGCCTTGCGGCGCGTCCGGCAGGCGCGCGAGCACGAGGTGGACGATGTTCTTCGACATGTCGTGCTCGCCGCTCGAGATGAAGATCTTCGTGCCGCTGATCGAGTACGAGCCGTCGCCGTTCGGTTCGGCCTTGGTGCGCAGGATGCCGAGGTCGGTGCCGCAGTGCGGCTCGGTCAGGCACATCGTGCCCGTCCATTCGCCCGACACGAGCTTCGGCAGATATTGCTGCTGCAGTTCCGGCGCGCCGTGCGCATGCAGGCATTCGTAGGCGCCGTGCGACAGGCCCGGATACATCGTCCATGCCTGGTTCGCCGAGTTCAGCATTTCGTAGAGCGCGTTGTTCACGAACGCGGGCAGGCCCTGGCCGCCGTAGTCCGGATCGCAGCCGAGCGCCGGCCAGCCGGCCTCGACGTACTGCCGATACGCTTCCTTGAAGCCGGTCGGGGTCTTCACGACGCCGTCGCCTTCATACGTGCAGCCTTCGCGGTCGCCGACCTGGTTCAGCGGGAACAGTACCTCGGAGCAGAACTTGCCCGCTTCCTCGAGGACCTGGTTGATCGTGTCGGCGTCGAGGTCCGCATGCTTGGGCATTTGCTTGACTTCGGCTTCGACGTTCAGAAGCTCGTGCAACACGAATTGCATGTCGCGCAGCGGCGCGGCGTACTGTCCCATGACTCTCTCCAAAGGTGGGCAAAACGGCTCGAGCTCCTGGCGGGCGGTTCCCGCGCCGCTAACGGCTCTCGCTCTGATACGAAACGATCGTCTTTTCCAGCGCGGCCCACGTGAGGCGCACGGCATCCGGCGAATGCAGGAAGCGGGCGTCGTGATGCAGGCCGAGCGTGAAGCTGTACAACTCGAAGAGCATCAGGTCCGGATCGGTATCC
Organism: Burkholderia sp. Bp9140; assembly: GCF_003853425.1. Classification (NCBI taxonomy): domain Bacteria; kingdom Pseudomonadati; phylum Pseudomonadota; class Betaproteobacteria; order Burkholderiales; family Burkholderiaceae; genus Burkholderia; species Burkholderia sp. Bp9140. The sequence continues at coordinate 53,921 of NZ_QTPQ01000020.1, read as the reverse complement.
GCACGCAGATGGCCTTCTTCCTTCGCCTGCGAAATGGCACGCAGCATCGCGGCACGCCAGGCCGTCACGCTCGCGATCAGCTGCTCGCGCACGGGGCTGTCGGGCCGGTCGTCGTACTCGACGGCACCGCTGATGTAGATGCATCCGGTCGTCACCTCCTGGATGCGCTTCTCCGTCCAGCGGGCCAGCATCGCCCGAAGGCGCGGCAAGCCTCGCGGCTCGCGCAGGCTCGGAAAGAACACCTCGTTTTCGAAACGATGGTGATACTCGCGGACGACCTCGACCTGCAGGTCCTCGCGCGATCCGAAGTGCGCGAACACACCGCTCTTGCTCATCTGCATGCGCTCGGCCAGGAGGCCGATCGTCAGCCCCTCCAGCCCGTCACGGCTGGCGAGGTCCAAAGCAGCTTCGAGTATCGCGGCACGCGTCTGTTCGCCTTTTCGCATAGCTATTTCTGTCACCGTTCGGGGGTTCGAATAAAATCGAACGGCCGTACTATTATTGAGTGCGGCCGCTCGCGAAACAAGGAAATTATTAGAAACCGGTGTCTAACCGAGCCGCTATTTTGCGCGATTCCGGCGGGACCGGAGCGGCTTTCCCGCACGAACGTGCGGACAGATTTTTGAAGCGGATGCTGAGTCCGTGTCAGTCGTAACCGCCGACCGTCAGCGCCTTCATCACGAGGCGGTACGTGTTGTACGCGAGCCAGTTCAGCATACGCTCGATGCGCGGCCGGGCGGCATACCGGGCGGCGTCGATTTCGCGGCCTTCGGAGAAGGCGGCCGCGATCGCGTCGCGCAGTTGGTTGGTGATCGCGTCGTAACGCACCAGCACGACATTGGCCTCATTGTTCAGCATCAGGCTCAGCGCGTCCAGGTTCGACGAACCGACCGTCGCCCAGTTGTCGTCGATCACCGCGACCTTGCCGTGCAGCATCGTCTTGTCGTATTCCGCCACGCGCACGCCCGCGCGCAGCAGCGCGTGATACAGGAACGGCACGGCGGTATCGAGCGCCGCGAACTCCTTGCGGCCGATCAGGATCCGCACGTCGACGCCGCGGCGTGCCGCGCCCGTCAGCGCGCGGCGCAGCTTGCGGCCGGGCATGAAGTACGGGTTCGCGAGCAGGATCCGCTGGCGTGCCTGGCCGATCGCGGCGAGATACGCCTTCTCGATCGCGCGGCGGTTCACGACGTTGTCGCGCGCGACGAACGCGACGCTCGGCTCGGTGACGACCCGCAGCGCACCGGCCTTGATCCACCGGTGGCTGCGTATCCAGCGCCGGAACATGTCGGGGAACGCTTCGCCGCCGTGCAGCCCGGCCGCGTACTGCGCGTACGGCTTGTGGCCGAACTGGATCCGGTGCCACTGCAGCTCGAACGCGGCGCGCACGTCCGACACCGCCGGCCCGGCCATCTCGACCGCGAAATCCCAGCGCGGAAACGGCAGCGTCGCGGTGCCTTGCGTGTAGTCGTCGACGATGTTGATGCCGCCGCAGAATGCGACCGCATGATCGATCACCGCGAGCTTGCGGTGGGTGCGCGAGAAGCCGAAGCGGCCAAACAGATAGCGGTTGTAGATGCAGTGCTCGACGCCGGCCTCGGCCCACGTGTCGAACAGCGGCAGGCGCGCGGTGCCGACGCCGTCGGTGATCACGCGCACGCGCACGCCGCGCCGCGCCGCGCGGATCAACGCATCCGACACCGGCCGGCCGGCCGCGTCGTCGCAGAAGATGTAGGTTTCGAGCATCACCTGCTCGCGCGCCGCATCGATCCGTTCGATCAGCGCGTGGAAGAATTCGTTGCCGGTCTCGCACAGCCGCACCGTGTTGCCGGCCGTGAACGCGAGCCGCGACGCGGAGCCGCGCTCCTGCAGGAACATCTGCCGCAATTGCGCGAAGCGCTTGCGGGTTTCCGCATTCATGCGGACGCGCCGTTCGGCGCCCGCGCGAGCGACACGCGCACGGGCAGTTGCAGGATCGCCTCGGCGTTCGACGGCGAGAAGCAGCGCGCGGCCGCTTCGCGGAACGGCAGCCACGCATGGTCGACATGCTCGCGCGGCGACAACGTCACGTCGACGCGGCGCGGCACGCACAGGCCGAACCAGTGCTCGACGTTGCGCGTGACGCCCGGCGCATAGCGATGCAGGTATTGCGGATAGATCGTGTATTCGATCCGGTGGTGCCAGTCGATCAGCGCGGTGGCCGGCACGTCGTGCGACCCGACCGCGATGCCGGTTTCCTCGACCACCTCACGTGCGGCCGTGAGCGCGAGCGGCTCGTCGAGCGCGTCCTTCGATCCGGTCACCGACTGCCAGAAATCGGGCTGGTCGGCCCGCTTGATCACCAGCACGTCAAGTTCCGGCGTGTAGATCACGACGAGAACGGATTCGGGAATTTTCGGCGGCTTCGTCATCTTGGTTTCATGCGGCACAGGGCCGTGCGCCGGCCCTGTGCCCGAACGTGCGGCAAGTGCTGCGACTGTACCGCAAAAAACGAAAAAGGCGCATCGCTGCGCCTTTTTCATCGAGCGTCGTGTGGGCGTCGCCGCACACACGACCTCCGGGAAGCACGTTACGCCTTCGGCTGTTCCGGCTGGCGCAGACGGATGTGCAGTTCGCGCAGCTGACGCTCGTCGACCGGGCTCGGCGCCTGCGTGAGCAGATCCTGCGCACGCTGCGTCTTCGGGAACGCGATCACGTCGCGGATCGAATCGGCACCGGCCATCATCGTGACGATGCGGTCGAGACCGAATGCGATACCGCCGTGCGGCGGCGCGCCGTACTGCAGCGCGTCCAGCAGGAAGCCGAACTTCAGCTGCGCTTCTTCCGCGCCGATCTTCAGCGCGCGGAACACCTTGCTCTGCACTTCCTCGCGGTGGATACGCACCGAGCCGCCGCCGATTTCCCAGCCGTTCAGCACCATGTCGTATGCCTTCGCGAGGCAGCGGCCCGGATCGGTCTCGAGGTATTCGAGGTGCTCGTCCTTCGGGCTCGTGAACGGGTGGTGTGCCGCGACGTAGCGCGCGTCCTCGTCGTCGTATTCGAACATCGGGAAGTCGACGACCCACAGCGGCTTCCAGCCGGCCTGGACGAGGCCGTTCGCCTTGCCGAATTCCGAATGGCCGATCTTCAGGCGCAGCGCGCCGAGGCTGTCGTTGACGACCTTCGCGCGGTCGGCCGCGAAGAAGATGATGTCGCCGTCTTCGGCGCCGGTGCGCTCGAGGATCGCCGCGATCGACGCGTCGTGCAGGTTCTTGACGATCGGGCTCTGCAGGCCGTCGCGGCCCTTCGCCTTCTCGTTGACCTTGATCCACGCGAGGCCCTTCGCGCCGTAGATGCGCACGAATTCCGTGTAGCCGTCGATGTCGCCGCGCGACAGCTCGCCGCCCTTCGGCACGCGCAGCGCCGCGACACGGCCGTCCTTCGCGTTGGCCGGCGTGCTGAACACCTTGAAGTCGACGTCCTTCATCGCGTCGGTCAGCTCGGTGAATTCGAGCTGCACGCGCAGGTCCGGCTTGTCCGAACCGAAACGCGCCATCGCTTCCGAGTACGGCATCACCGGGAATTTCGCGTCGAGTTCGACGTCGATCGTCGTCTTGAAGATGTGACGGATCATGTCTTCGAACAGATCGCGGATTTCCTGCTCGCCGAGGAACGACGTCTCGCAGTCGATCTGCGTGAATTCCGGCTGACGGTCGGCACGGAGGTCCTCGTCGCGGAAGCACTTGGTGATCTGGTAGTAACGGTCGAAGTTCGCGACCATCAGCAGCTGCTTGAACAGCTGCGGCGACTGCGGCAGCGCGAAGAACTGGCCCGCGTTCACGCGCGACGGCACGAGGTAGTCGCGTGCGCCTTCCGGCGTGCTCTTCGTCAGCATCGGCGTTTCGATGTCGATGAAGCCCTGCTCGTCGAGGTACTTGCGCGCTTCGATCGCGACGCGATAGCGCAGGCGCAGGTTGTGCTGCATCTGCGGGCGGCGCAGGTCGAGCACGCGGTGCGTGAGGCGCGTCGTTTCCGACAGGTTGTCGTCGTCGAGCTGGAACGGCGGCGTCACCGACGCGTTCAGCACGTTCAGCTCGTGGCACAGCACTTCGATCTTGCCGCTCTTCAGGCCGGCGTTGACCGTGCCTTCCGGACGGTTGCGCACGAGACCCTTGATCTGCACGCAGAACTCGTTGCGCACGCCTTCGGCGGTCGCGAACATTTCCGCGCGATCCGGGTCGCACACCACCTGCACGAGGCCTTCACGATCGCGCAGGTCGATGAAGATCACACCGCCGTGATCGCGGCGGCGCTGCACCCAGCCGCACAGCGACACGGTTTGGCCCAGCAGGTGTTCGGTCACGAGACCGCAGTATTCAGTACGCATCGACATGATGTTTGCTTTCGTTCGGTTTGATCAACGGGTGCCGCAACGCGCGGCCCGGGCGATGATTCTTTACTTACAGCGGCGGCTCGACGGGACGGCGGGCGGGCGCCGGGGCCGGCGCCGAAGGCGCCACGACGCCCATCGAGACGATGTACTTGAGCGCGGCATCGACCGACATGTCGAGTTCGATGACTTCGCTCTTCGGCAGCATCAGGAAGAAGCCCGACGTCGGGTTCGGCGTCGTGGGCACGTACACGCTCACGTACTCTTCCGTCAGATGGTTGACCACGTCGCCGCCGGGCGCGCCGGTCAGAAACGCGATCGTATACGAGCCGCGGCGCGGGTATTCGATCAGCAGCGCCTTGCGGAACGCGTTGCCGCTGCTCGACAGCAGCGTGTCCGACACCTGCTTGACGCTCGTGTAGATCGGCCCGACGACCGGGATGTGACGCACGACCGCGTTCCACCACGTGACGAGCTTCTGGCCGATGAAGTTCTGCGTGGCCAGCCCGACGACGAAGATGAACGCGAGCGTCAGCACCGCGCCGATCCCCGGCAGGTGGAAGCCGAGCATCCGCTCCGGCTGCCACGATTCGGGCAGCAGCAGCAGCGTCTGGTCCATCGTGCCGATGATGAGGCCGAGCACCCACAGCGTGATCGCGAGCGGGACGAGAACCAGCAGGCCGGTCAGGAACACCGTTTTCAGGGTCGTCTTTTTCATCATCTGCCGTCAATGAACCGCGCCGGAAGCGCGGTGTGGACGCGGCCCGGCCGGGCCGCGACTGTCAACTGCCGGCGGCGGGCGCCGCAGCCGGGGCCGGCGCGGCGCTCGTCGTCGTGCTTTCGGAACTGCCCGCCGCGGCCGCTGCGGGCGCTGCTTGCGCAGCCGCTGCCGGCGCCGCGTCGCCCGACGCCGCCGCCGGTGCGCTGGTGCCGCCCGAGCCGCCGCGGAAATCGGTGACATACCAACCCGATCCCTTCAGCTGGAAGCCCGCGGCAGTGACCTGCTTGCGAAACGCATCCTTCCCGCATTCCGGACACTGTGACAGCGGCGCGTCGCTCATCTTCTGGAGCACGTCCTTCGCGAAACCACACGCTTCGCATCGATAGGCGTAGATCGGCATGATATTTTTTCCCGCAGAAACTGGAAACGGCTTGCAAAACCTTGAATTATAGCCGAAACCCCGGCGCGCTCCGGCAACGGCCGCGACGCCCGGACTTCAGCGGCGGCGCCACGTGAGCCAGCGCTCGTGCCCTTCGAACACGGGCAGCGAATCGGTCACCGGCAAATCCTCGATCAGCTCGAAGTGCGGCGAAAGCAGCGCGTCGAGTTCGGCACGCTCGATCCCGAACGGCGGCCCCTTCGGTTTCGCCGTCACGAAGAAATAGCCGGCCAGCAGCGCGCCCGCGGGCAGCAGTTCGGCCATCCGCGCCGCATAGCCGGCGCGCAGGCTCGGCGGCAGCGCGCACAGGAACGCGCGCTCGTACACCCACTGCACGTCGAACGGCGGCCGGTACGCGAAGAAATCGGCCTGCTCGACGACGTCCGCATGCGCGCCGAGCTGCGCCTTCGCGGCCGCCACCGCCTGCGCGGCGAAATCGATCGCGCGCACCGGCCAGCCGGCCTGCGCGAGCCAGCCGGCCTCCTGCGCACTGCCGCAGCCGGGAATCAGCACCGCGCACGGCGCGCGCCGCTGCGCAAACGCGCGAAACCCGTCCGGCACGCCGCCGAATTCCCAGGGCGTCACGCCGCGCGCGAACCGCTCGTCCCAGAACGATGCGTTGCCGGGGTCGCGCGTCGCGAACTCGGCGGGGCCCGGCGCGGACGGTTGCTTCCGTTCGGACATCGCACGGCTCCTGTCGGTCATGCGCCGTACGCGAGCGCGAGCAGCACGCGCGCGACGAGCGCCCCGACGCCGACGGCAAGACCGAAGATCAGCAATGCCTGCAGCAACCGGTTGGTACGTTTCTGCTCGACGAGGATCTGGCGCATCAGTTCCTCGCTTGCCGCACGCGGCGCATCGTGGCGTGCCGCCATCGCGTGATGGATCAGGCGCGGCAGTTGCGGCAGCGTCTTGCTCCACTGCGGCGCCTCGACCTTGAAGCGCTCGTACCAGCCGCGCAGGCCGATCTGCTCGGTCATCCAGCGCTCGAGATACGGCTTCGCGGTCTTCCACAGGTCGAGCTCGGGGTCGAGCGAGCGGCCGAGCCCCTCGACGTTCAGCATCGTCTTCTGCAGCAGCACGAGCTGCGGCTGGATCTCGACGTTGAAGCGGCGTGACGTCGAGAACAGGCGCATCAGCACCTGGCCGAGCGAGATGTCCTTCAGCGCGCGGTCGAAATACGGCTCGCACACCGCGCGGATCGCGCTTTCGAGTTCCTCGACGCGCGTCTCGGGCGGCACCCAGCCCGATTCGAGGTGCAGCGTCGCAACGCGGTGGTAATCGCGCTTGAAGAACGCGAGGAAGTTTTGCGCGAGGTAGTTCTTGTCGAAATCCGACAACGCGCCGACGATCCCGAAATCAAGCGCGACATAGCGGCCGAAGGTCTTCGGATCGAGACTCACCTGGATGTTGCCCGGGTGCATGTCCGCATGGAAGAACCCGTCGCGGAACACCTGCGTGAAGAAGATCTCGACACCTTCGCGCGCGAGCTTCTTGATGTCGACGCCCGCGGTACGCAGCGTCTCGACCTGGCTGATCGGCACGCCGGTCATGCGCTCCATCACGAGCACCTGCGAGGTCGAGAAATCCCAGAACATCTCGGGCACGAGCAGCAGGTCGAGGCCCGCGAAGTTGCGGCGCAGCTGGCTGCCGTTCGCGGCCTCGCGCATCAGGTCGAGCTCGTCGTGCAGGTACTTGTCGAATTCGGCGACGACTTCGCGCGGCTTCAGGCGCCGGCCGTCGGCCCACATGCGCTCGGTCCAGATCGCGATGTCGCGCATCAGCGCGAGGTCGGAGTCGATCACGGACAGCATGTTCGGGCGCAGCACCTTGACGGCGACCGCCTTGCCCGCATGCGCGCCCTGCTTGAGTTTCGCGAAATGCACCTGCGCGATCGACGCGCTCGCGACGGGCTCGCGCTCGAATTCGTCGAACAGCTCGTCGACCGGCGCACCGAGCGACTTCTCGATGATCGCGATCGCGACCGCCGGATCGAACGGCGGCACCTGGTCCTGCAGCTTCGCGAGTTCGTTCGCGAAATCGACCGTCAGCAGGTCGCGGCGCGTCGACAGCACCTGGCCGAACTTCACGAAGATCGGGCCGAGGCTTTCGAGCGCGTGACGCAGCCGCACGGCGGGCGGATCGGAATAGCGGCGGCCGATCGTCGTGATCCGCAGCAGCAGCTTCACGCGCCGGTCGTCGATCCGGGACAGCATCACTTCGTCGAGGCCAAAGCGGATGACGGTGTAGACAATCTTGATGAAACGGAAAATGCGCATGCCCTGCGGCCCTCAGTGCGCGCCGCGCGGGCCGGAGCCCGTGCGCGCGCCGATTTTTTGTTCGAGTCGCTCGACCCGTTTCTCGACCCGCGCGAGCGCATCGCGCGCACGCGCCAGTTCGGCGTCGAAGCCGCCGAGCACCGTGCGCCGGACGACTTGCGGGTTCTCGTCGAGCCAGTACTCGGCGACGGAATCGAGCACGTTGCGGCCGGTGCGGCGCGCGCGCGCGCCGGCGTCGCGCACGACCGTCGCGATCCGGTGCGCCGCCGCGTCGCCGACCAGCTTCGCGAGATCTTCCTCAGGTTCCCAGCGCAGGTGCTCGGCCAGCTTCGCGATCTGCGTCGCGAACTCCGCGTCGCCCTCGATCTTCACGTGCTTCATCACGGCCGCCTGGCCGCCCTGCAGGAATGCGGCGACCGTATCGCCCGCGAGCGCGATCGACACGTCGACGTGTTGCGCATCGTGCGCTTCCACCGCGCACAGATAGCCGTCGGGCTGCACGAGCAGCGTGAGCGTGACGGGCGGCACGTCGAGCCGGGCGGTCTTGCCCGCATAGGGGATCAGGCGGTCGCGCGCCCACGATTCGCGCGCGAGCAGGTGATTGACAGCAGCAGCAAAAGGCTTGGCGGCAAAGGTCATCGGGCTGGGAAAGAAAAAACCCGCGCAGGCCGGGCGCCTGCGCGGGTTTCTATTGTAACGTCGGATCGTCGGCAGACTGCGGCCAACCGCACACCCGGGCGGCAAGCGGTCGCACCGCGGCGGCCGTCGCCCGGGCAGCCGGCAAGCCGGCCGCCGGTCACGCTCAGTGCGTGTTGAGCTGCTGGATACCCGCGAGCAGCCAGCCCTGGCTGCCCGACTTCGACAGGTTCCACACCTCGTCGAACGGCGCCGCCGACGCACTCGCCGACTCGCGGATCAGCCCGTGGAAGCGCACGCTCGCCGACTGCTCGATGCCGCGATCCTCGATCGCGACCAGTTCCGCGTCGAGCTGAACGACATCGGTCTGGTTCACCTCGTTGCCGCGCGAGTCGAGATCGATCTTGATCTCGGCGAACATTTCCGGCGTCGTGAACTCGCGGATGTCGGCCAGGTTGCCCTGATCCCATGCCGCCTGCAGGCGCACGAAGTAGACCTTCGAGCTGCGCAGGAACGCTTCGGTGTCGAAGCCGGCCGGCACCTGCAGCGGTGCGGCCGCCATCGCGCCCGCCGCGCCGGCGGCCGGTGTGCCGCCGCCGAACACGCCCTGCGCTTCGTTCGCATAGCTGCTGCCGCTGCCCGCATGGTTGCTGCCGGTGCTGCCCTGCTGGAACGACGGGCTTTGCGAGTAGCTGCCCGACGACGATGCCGAGCCGCCGGCCGAGTACGCCGGCTCCTGCGAACGGCGACGGTTCATGAACTTGCGGATGAGCCAGATGCCGACCATCGCGAGCAGTGCGATCACGATGACGTTCGCCATCATGCTCGCGAACGCGCCGCCCAGGCCGAAGTGCGACAGCAGCGCCGCGATGCCGAGGCCGGCCGCGAGACCGGCGATCGGCCCGAGCCAGCGCGAGCGGTTGGGCTGCGCGGCGGGTGCCGGCGCGGCCGGATTCGTGCGCTGCGCCTGCGCCGGCGCAGCCTGCTGCATCGGCTGCTGCGCGGGCGGCGTGGCCTGGCGCTGCGTGACGGTGGAACTCTGGCGGCCGATGCTGCGGCCGCCGCCCATGCGCTTGGCCTCGGCGTCGAGCGATGCGAACGTGCCGGCCGTGAGCAGGCCGACCATCAGCAGCGTGCCGACCCGTCGAGCCCACGGCTTCGACGGCTTGCTACGGTTGAACAACGAACGCGATTCAAACATCAGTTTCTCCGGATGTAAGACAAATGTATGGGAAGAGCCCCTTAGTACTTGGCTCCCATGTGTAAAGCTACCACGCCACCTGACAAATTGTAATATTTGACGGCATCGAGGCCCGCTTGTTCCATCATCGTCTTCAGCGTGTCCTGATCGGGGTGCATCCGGATAGATTCAGCAAGATACCGGTAACTTTCAGCATCTTTCGCGAACTTGTCGCCAAGCCACGGTAATACTTTGAAAGAATACAGATCGTACGCTTTTTTCAGCGGATCCCAGACTTTCGAGAATTCCAGCACCATCACGCGGCCGCCGGGCTTCGTCACGCGGCGCATCTCGGCCAGCGCGGCATCCTTGTGCGTCATGTTGCGCAGCCCGAATGCGACCGTGACCACATCGAAGTAGTTGTCCGGAAAGGGAATTTTCTCCGCGTCGCACAGGAGCGACGGCGTCACGATACCCTTGTCGAGCAGCCGGTCGCGGCCGACGCGCAGCATCGATTCGTTGATGTCCGTGTGCCAGACCTCGCCCGTCGGCCCGGCCGCCTTCGCGAACGCCTTGGTCAGGTCGCCGGTGCCGGCTGCAAGGTCGAGCACCTTGAAGCCGGGGCGCACGTTCGCCTGCGCGATCGTGAACGCCTTCCACGCGCGGTGCATGCCGGCCGACATCAGGTCGTTCATCAGATCGTAGTTGCTCGCGACCGAATGGAACACGCCCGCCACTTTCTTCGCTTTTTCGTTTTCCTCGACGCTTTCGAAGCCGAAGTGGGTTTTGCTCATCGCGTTGATCCTCAGTAAATGGCAAGACGGCGCCGAGCGGGCGCCGTCGATTTCAGTGGCAGTGGCCGTGCGGCGCGGAGGCCGCCGGCATCGGCGCGTCGCGCTCGACGCCCGCCGCCTTCAGTTTGTCGAAATAGTCGCGCCACAGCGCGTCCTGCTGCGTCGCCAGTTCGTACAGCAGGTCCCACGAGTAGATGCCGGTCGAATGGCCGTCGGAGAACGTCGGCTGCAGCGCGTAGTTGCCCACGCCCTCGAGCGCGGTGATCGTCACCTCGCGCTTGCCGGTCTGCAGCGTCTCCTGGCCGGGCCCGTGGCCGCGCACCTCGGCCGACGGCGAACAGACGCGCATCAGCTCGAACGGAATCCGGTAACTCTCGCCGTTCGGGTACTGCAATTCGAGCACGCGCGACACCGCGTGCACGACGACGCCGGACGGAATCGGCGTCGTGGAAGTCAAACCGCTCATGGCTGCCTCGGATCGGTCGTTCGTTGAATTTCCTCGCGCACCGCATTGTGCAGCAGCGAGGCCTGCGCCGCGCGCGTGCGCAGCAGCGCCTCGGACACGCCGCGCTGGCGTGGCGCCCAGACGGGCTGCGGGAAATGGGCGTCGTTCGAGAAGCGCGGAATCACGTGCCAGTGCACGTGCGGCACCATGTTGCCGAGGCTCGCGAGATTCACCTTGTTCGGCTGCATCACGCGGCGCACGGCCCGCTCCACCGCGTACACCACGCGCATCAGGTGTGCCCGCTCGGGCTCGCCGAGATCGGAGAACTCGGCCACGTGCGCGCCCCAGATCACCCGGCAGAAGCCCGGGTACTCGTGCTCGCCCGCCGCGAGGACGACGCGCAGCATGTCGTCCTGCCAGAGCACCTCGCCGCCGTCTTCACGGCAAAACACACATTCCATCGTCGCTCCCATGTGGGCGGGCGCCGGCGCTCATGCGCCGGCGCCCGCTCATCCCTAGCCCGGCCGGGCGGTCATCATGCCCGCATTAGACCAGCACGCGCTCGATCCCGCCATTGTTCGCGTGTGCGACATAGTCGGCCATCCAGTTCTCGCCGAGCACCTGGCGCGCGATTTCGACGACGATGTAGTCGGCCTCGATGTTCGCATCCTCGTTGTAGCGCGACAGGCCCTGCAGGCACGACGGGCAGCTCGTCAGGATCTTCACGTCCGGGCCGTTCGCGGCCGCGGCCGGCGCCGGCGCGCTGCCGGCCACGACCGGGATGCTGCGCAGCTTGGCGGCCCCCTTGCGGATCTCCTCTTCCTTGCGGAAGCGGACCTGCGTCGAGATGTCCGGACGCGTGACCGCGAGCGTGCCCGATTCGCCGCAGCAGCGCTCGTTCTTCTCGATCCGGTAGCCGTCCTTCTCCGCGCCCATCAGTTCGTTGACGAGCTTCACCGGGTCCATCGTCTTGATCGGCGTGTGGCACGGGTCGTGATACATGTAGCGCGTGCCCGTCACGCCGTCGAGCTTCATCCCCTTCTCGAGCAGGAACTCGTGGATGTCGATGATCCGGCAGCCCGGGAAGATCTTGTCGAATTCATAGCCCGCGAGCTGGTCGTAGCAGGTGCCGCACGACACGACCACCGTCTTGATGTCGAGGTAGTTCAGCGTGTTCGCGACGCGGTGGAACAGCACGCGGTTGTCGGTGACGATCTTCTCGGCCTTGTCGTACTGGCCCGAGCCGCGCTGCGGATAACCGCAGCACAGGTAGCCCGGCGGCAAGACGGTCTGCACGCCGGCTTCCCACAGCATCGCCTGCGTCGCGAGGCCGACCTGCGAGAACAGGCGCTCGGAGCCGCAGCCCGGGAAGTAGAACACCGCTTCCGAATCGACGGTCGTCGACTTCGGGTTGCGGATGATCGGCACGATCTTGTTGTCCTCGATGTCGAGCAGCGCGCGCGCCGTCTTCTTCGGCAGGTTGCCCGGCATCTTCTTGTTGACGAAGTGGATCACCTGCTCGACGACGGGCGGCTTGCCGACCGTTGCCGGCGGGTGCTGCGTCTGCTTCGTCACGACCTTCTTCAGCATGTCGTTCGCGAAGCGCTGCACCTTGTAGCCGACGCCCATCATCACGCCGCGCGCGGCGTTGATCGTCTGCGGATTGGTCGCGTTCAGGAAGAACATGCCCGCCGCATTGCCGGCGTTGAACTTCTTCTTGCCCATCTTGCGCAACAGGTTGCGCATGTTCATCGTGACGTCGCCGAAGTCGATCTTCACCGGGCACGGCGTCGCGCACTTGTGGCACACCGTGCAGTGGTCGGCCACGTCGTTGAACTCGTCCCAGTGCTTGATCGACACGCCGCGGCGCGTCTGTTCCTCGTACAGGAACGCCTCGACCAAGAGCGAGGTCGCGAGGATCTTGTTGCGCGGGCTGTACAGCAGGTTCGCGCGCGGCACGTGGGTCGCGCACACCGGCTTGCACTTGCCGCAGCGCAGGCAGTCCTTCACCGAATCGGCGATCGCGCCGATGTCGGACTGCTGCATGATCAGCGACTCGTAGCCCATCAGCCCGAAGCTCGGCGTGTACGCGTTGCGAAGATCGGCGCCGTCGAGCAGCTTGCCCTTGTTGAAGCGGCCGTTCGGGTCGACGCGCTGCTTGTACGCGCGGAATTCGGCGATCTCGTCGTCGGTCAGGAACTCGAGCTTCGTGATGCCGATCCCGTGCTCGCCGGAGATCACGCCGTCGAGCGAGCGCGCGAGCGTCATGATGCGCGCAACCGCCGCGTGCGCATCCTGCAGCATCTCGTAGTTGTCGGAGTTGACCGGCAGGTTGGTGTGGACGTTGCCGTCGCCCGCGTGCATGTGCAGCGCGACGAACACGCGGCCGCGCAGCACCTGCTTGTGGATCGCCTGCGCTTCGTCGAGGATCTGCTTGAACGCGCCGCCGTTGAAGATCGCGCGCAGCTCCGCGCGGATCTCCTGCTTCCACGAGATGCGGACCGTGCGGTCCTGCGTGATGTGGAACACGGTCGCGCCCGGCTGCTCGTCCGCACGGTCGGCGAACTTCTCGGCGAGCGCCTCGTAACCGAGCTGCACGAGGTAGTGCTGCGCCTCGCGCAGCGGCTGGTCGAGCCGGTCGCGCACGAATTCCCAGCGCGCGCGCACGCGCTTGAGCAACTCCAGCGCCTGCTGGACACGATCCTCGAGCAGTTCGGCGCTCGGGATCTCGTTCGCGTCGTCGGTCTTGCCGAGCGGCAGGTTGCCGGCGCGGAAAAACGCCTCGAGCGCGTCGACGAGCTGCAGCTTGTTCTTCAGCGACAGCTCGATGTTGATCCGCTCGATGCCGTCGGTGTACTCGCCCATCCGGTTCAGCGGGATGACGACGTCTTCGTTGATCTTGAACGCGTTCGTGTGCTTCGCGATCGCGGCCGTGCGGCTGCGGTCGAGCCAGAAGCGCTTGCGCGCCTCCGCGCTGATCGCGACGAAGCCTTCGCCGCTCTTGCCGTTCGCCATCCGGATCACTTCGGATGTCGCGTGCGCGACCGCATCTGCGTCATCGCCGACGATGTCGCCGATCAGCACCATCTTGGGGAATGCGTTGCGCTTGCTCTTGGTCGCGTAGCCGACCGCGCGCAGGTAGCGCTCGTCGAGGTGCTCGAGGCCCGCGAGGATCGCGCCGCCCTGCTTCGACGTCTCGAACAGGTAGTCCTTGATCTCGACGATGCTCGGGATCGCCTCGCGCGCCTGGCCGAAGAACTCGAGGCAGACGGTGCGCGTGTGCGCGGGCATCTTGTGCAGCACCCAGCGCGCGGACGTGATCAGCCCGTCGCAGCCTTCCTTCTGCACGCCCGGCAGGCCCGCGAGGAACTTGTCGGTCACGTCCTTGCCGAGGCCTTCCTTGCGGAACCGGCGGCCTTCGATCTCGAGCATCTCGGTCTTCAGCAGCTTCTCGCCCGGCGCATGCGCACCGTCGAACCACTTCAGCTCGAAACGCGCGACCGCGATGTCGTGGATCTTGCCCTGGTTGTGCTCGTGGCGCGTGACTTCGAGCCAGTTGCCGTCCGGGTCGACCATCCGCCACCACGCCAGGTTGTCGAGCGCGGTGCCCCACAGCACGGCCTTCTTGCCGCCGGCGTTCATCGCGACGTTGCCGCCGATGCACGACGCGTCGAGCGAGGTCGGATCGACCGCGAACACGTAGCCGGCCGCCTCGGCCGCCTCGGTCACGCGGCGCGTGACGACGCCCGCGCCGGAGAAGATCGTCGGCACCTTGTGCGCGACGCCCGGCAGCTCGGTGAGCTCGACCGCGCCGAGCTGTTCGAGCTTCTCGGTGTTGATCACCGCGGAGAACGGCGTGAGCGGCACCGCGCCGCCCGTATAGCCGGTGCCGCCGCCGCGCGGGATCACGGTCAGGCCGAGCTCGAAGCAGGCCTTGATCAGCCCCGCGATCTCGGCTTCGGTATCGGGGGTCAGCACGACGAACGGGTATTCGACGCGCCAGTCGGTCGCGTCGGTCACGTGCGACACGCGCGACAGCCCGTCGAAGCGGATATTGTCCTTCTGCGTGCAGCGGCCGAGCGCCTTGGTCGCGCGGCGGCGCAGGTCGGCCATCTTGTCGAATTCGTCGGCGAACTCGTCGACCGCGCGCTGCGCGGCGGCCTCGAGCATCTCGACGCGTCCGGCGCGTTCGCGGCCCGCGTCGTCGTGGTGCGCGGTCAGGTCGGCGCGGCGGCGCTTGCCGATCTCGGTCAGGCGGTGGTTCAGCGCCTCGATCAGGAGCGCGCGGCGCTTCGGATTGTCGAGCAGGTCGTCCTGCAGGTACGGGTTGCGGCGCACGACCCAGATGTCGCCGAGCACTTCATACAGCATCCGTGCCGAGCGGCCCGTGCGGCGTTCGGCGCGCAGTTCGTCGAGTACCGACCACGCCTCCTCGCCGAGCAGGCGGATCACGATCTCGCGGTCGGAGAAGGACGTGTAGTTGTAGGGGATCTCGCGCAGTCGGGGCGCGGGGTCGGCGGCGACGGCGGCGGCCGCGCCATGCGGATCGAAAACTTGTGGTGCGTTCATGTTCGGACGACTCGGAGGGCCGATACACCGTGCACGGGCGTCGGCAAGCGCGTAGGCGCAATCTTGGGGAAATCTGTTCTGGTGCCAGGCGCGCGACTATCTCGCATGGGGCCGGAGCGGGTCTGGACTCACCGTTCCGGGCCGGCAGGGCCTGGCGGCACTCGGGGCCATCAGCACGATCGCGCGCGGCGCGCATGCCGCTGCGCCGCGGGGCTGGCTGCGCGCGGCGACGGCTTCAACGGAGCGATCCGAGGGTGCCTCTGCATCTTCCGATCCTTGATTCAAAACGGAATTCTAACCCATGATCGGCCCATGCGTGACACGCCGGACAGGCCGTGGGGCTATCGCCGCAACCCGCGCCAGGCCTGGTTCGGCACGATTTTACGCCGGGATTCGCCATCCGTCCGGTCGGTAACCGCGCGGTTAAACCGGTAAAAAGGGGCGCGCCACGCGGCAAACACGCCCGCCGCCCCGGTTCCGCGACGGTGCGCCCGGCATGCCGCTTGCGTGCGGGCGGACCCTTGGCGCTATCATTGATCCTTTACCGTCTGCTTCCGCACTGCACGCGAGCGCCCATGGCATCCCACGATTACCTGAAGAAAATCCTCACCGCGCGCGTCTACGACGTCGCCCTCGAGACGGAACTCGAACCCGCCCGCAACCTGTCGGCCCGGCTGCGCAACCCCGTCTACCTGAAGCGCGAGGACAACCAGCCGGTGTTCTCGTTCAAGCTGCGCGGCGCGTACAACAAGATGGCGCACATTCCGGCCGATGCGCTCGCGCGCGGCGTGATTACGGCGTCGGCAGGCAACCACGCGCAGGGCGTCGCGTTCTCGGCGGCCCGGATGGGCATCAAGGCCGTGATCGTCGTGCCCGTCACGACGCCGCAGGTGAAGGTCGATGCGGTGCGCGCGCACGGCGGCCCGAGCGTCGAGGTGATCCAGGCGGGCGAGTCGTACAGCGATGCATACGCGCATGCAGTCAAGGTGCAGGCGGAACGCGACCTCACGTTCGTACACCCGTTCGACGATCCGTACGTGATCGCCGGCCAGGGCACGATCGCGATGGAAATCCTGCGTCAGCACCAGGGCCCGATTCACGCGATCTTCGTGCCGATCGGCGGCGGCGGGCTCGCGGCCGGCGTGGCTGCCTATGTAAAAGCGGTGCGGCCGGAGATCAAGGTGTTCGGCGTGCAGGCCGAGGATTCGTGCGCGATGGCGCAGTCGCTGCAAAAAGGCGAGCGCGTCGAGCTGGCCGAGGTCGGCCTGTTCGCGGACGGCACCGCGGTGAAGCTCGTCGGCGAGGAAACCTTCCGGCTCTGCCGCGAATTCCTCGACGGCGTCGTGACCGTCGACACCGACGCGCTGTGCGCGGCGATCAAGGACGTGTTCCAGGACACGCGCAGCGTGCTCGAGCCGTCCGGCGCGCTCGCGGTCGCCGGCGCGAAACGCTATGCCGAACGCGAAGGGATCGAGAACCAGACGCTCGTCGCGGTCACGTCCGGCGCGAACATGAACTTCGACCGGATGCGCTTCGTTGCCGAGCGCGCGGAAGTCGGCGAGGCACGCGAGGCCGTGTTCGCGGTCACGATCCCCGAGGAACGCGGCAGCTTCAAGCGCTTCTGCTCGCTCGTCGGCGATCGCAACGTGACCGAGTTCAATTACCGGATCGCCGATGCGCAATCCGCGCACATCTTCGTCGGCGTGCAGATCAAGCGGCGCGGCGAATCGGCCGAGATCGCCGCGAACTTCGAGTCGCACGGCTTCCAGACCGTCGACCTGACGCACGACGAGCTGTCGAAGGAGCATATCCGCTACATGGTGGGCGGCCGCTCGCCGCTCGCGCTCGATGAACGCCTGTTCCGCTTCGAATTCCCGGAACGGCCGGGCGCGCTGATGAAGTTCCTGTCGTCGATGGCGCCGGACTGGAACATCAGCCTGTTCCACTACCGCAACCAGGGCGCGGACTACAGCTCGATCCTCGTCGGGCTGCAGGTGCCGCAGGCCGATCATGCCGAGTTCGAACGCTTCCTCGCCGCGCTCGGCTATCCGTATGTCGAAGAGAGCGCCAATCCGGCCTACCGCCTCTTCCTGTCGTAAAGGCGTCACGCAATGAATCCCGAACATTCCCCGCTCGGCAAGGCCACCGTCTACGCAGCCCGGTACGAC
The DNA here is from genome assembly GCF_003853425.1 of Burkholderia sp. Bp9140. Lineage (NCBI taxonomy): Bacteria > Pseudomonadati > Pseudomonadota > Betaproteobacteria > Burkholderiales > Burkholderiaceae > Burkholderia > Burkholderia sp. Bp9140. Next base: position 36,321 of record NZ_QTPQ01000020.1, on the reverse strand, counting down.
GCGTCGCTGCTGTTTCCGATCCCGCGCGCCGGAGCGCGCGAGCAGCTCGGCATCACGTCGGCGCTGCCGTTCTTCGGCACCGACATCTGGAATGCGTACGAGCTGTCGTGGCTCAACGCGCGCGGCAAGCCGCAGCTCGCGGTCGCGACGTTCTTCGTGCCGGCCGAATCGCCGAACATCGTCGAATCGAAGTCGTTCAAGCTGTATCTCGGCGCGTTCGCGCAATCGAAGTTCGACTCGGTCGACGCGGTGCGCGACGTGTTGAAGCGCGACGTGTCGGCCGCGTGCGGCGCGAGCGTGTCGGTACAGCTCGTGTCGCCGCATGATTTCGGCAAGCTCGAGATGGAGGAGCTCGACGGGCTGTCGCTCGACCGGCTCGACCTCGACACCGACGTGTACGAACCCGATCCGTCGCTGCTGTCGGCCGCCCAGGACGAAGCGCCGGTCGAGGAGACGCTCGTGTCCGACCTGCTGCGCTCGAACTGCCCGGTCACCGGCCAGCCCGACTGGGGCAGCGTGCAGATCCACTACGTCGGCCCGCAGATCGACCATGCGGGCCTGCTGCGCTACATCATCTCGTTTCGCAATCACACGGGCTTTCATGAGCAGTGCGTCGAGCGCATCTTCCTCGACATCCTGCACGCATGCAAACCGGTGAAGCTCGCGGTGTACGCGCGCTATACGCGCCGCGGCGGGCTCGACATCAACCCGTTCCGCACGAACTACAACCAGCCGATGCCGGACAACGCGCGGACTGCGCGGCAGTGACACGCGCCGGCAGGCGATAGCGGCCAGCGGTCGCGGCCCACCCGAAACGAAACAGCCCCGCCGGCTCGCGCCGGCGGGGCTGTTTTTCCGTGCGCGGGAAGCGCGCGCGTTACTTCGCAGGCGCCTTGTAAGCGATGCAGTCGACCTCGACCTTGCAGTCGATGACCATGCTCGACTGCACGCACGCGCGGGCCGGCGGATGCTCGCCGAAGTACGACACGAACACCTTGTTGAACGACGCGAAATCGCGTGCGTCGTCGAGCCACACGCCGCAGCGCACGACGTGCTCGAGACCGTAGCCGGCTTCCTTCAGGATCGCGATCACGTTCTCGATTGTCTGCTTCGACTGCGTGACGATCCCGCCTTCGACGACCTCGCCGTTCACCATCGGCGTCTGGCCCGACACGTACAGCCAGCCGTCGGCCTCGACCGCGCGTGCAAACGGCATCACCTGGCCGCCGGTACCCTTCGCCTCGCCTACGCCATATCGCTTCATCGTTTCACTCCTGGTTTGTCGACCGGCATCGGCGCGCAAGCGTCAGCGCCCGCACCAGTCCCATGCAACGCACGGTTGCGGATGCGCGCGCCGACATGGCGCACGCGGCAAATCGGATCGGGACCGCGTTCAGAACGCGGCGTCGGCCCCCACCGGCACGCGCTCGCCGCGCGCGACGAAGCCGCCGGCGCGCGCGCCGGTCGGCTGGCCGTTCTCGTAGGTCAGCACGCCGTTCACCCATACCGCGTCGATCCCGTGCGCGGGCTGCTGCGGCTGCTCGAACGTCGCGGCATCGAGCACGCGCGCCGGATCGAACAGCACGAGATCCGCGTGGTAGCCGACGTGCACTTCGCCGCGCCGCGCGATCCCGTAGCGGCGCGCGGACAGCGACGTCATCTTGCGGATCGCCTCCTCGAGCGGCAGCAGGTTCGTGTCGCGCACGTAATGGCCGAGCACGCGCGGGAACGCGCCCCACAGCCGCGGGTGCGGCAGCGGATCGTTCGGCAGGCCGTCGGAGCCGACCATCGTCGCCGGGTGCGACAGGATCCGGCGCACGTCGTCCTCGGACATGTTGTGGTACACGGCGCCGGCCGGGCGGATGCGCTGCGCGGCTTCCTGCTCGGTCACGCCCCACTCCGCCGCGATCGCCTTCAGCAGCTTGCCCGCCACTTCCGGATGCGGCTCCGACCATGTGATCGTGATGTCGATGTCGCCCGTCACCTGCTTCAGGTCGAGCGTCGACGAGCTGCGGCTGTACGGATAGCAGTCGCAGCCGACCGGCTGGTAGCGGCGCGCGCCTTCGAGCGATGCGAGCACCTCGGTGCTGCGCCCCCAGTTCGACGGGCCCGCGCATTTCAGGTGCGAGATCACGACCGGCACCTGCGCGTGACGGCCGACGCGGTAGGCCTCGTCCATCGCGTCGAGGATCGCGTCGAACTCCGTGCGCATGTGGGTCGTGTACAGCGCGCCCGCATTCGCGAGCGGCTCGGCAAGCGCCATCACCTCCTCGGCCGGCGCCGCGAATGCAGAGCCGTACGCAAGGCCCGACGACAGCCCGAGCGCGCCGTTCGCGAGCGCCTCCTCGAGCTGGGTGCGCATCCCGGCGATTTCGCCGTCGGTCGCCGCGCGGTCGAGGCGGTCCATCTGGTTGTTGCGCAGCGCGGTGTGCCCGACGAGCGCCGCGACGTTCACGGCCGGGCGCGCATCGTTCACGGCCGCGACATAGGCGGCGAAGGTCGGGTAGCGGAACGCGTCGCGATCGCCGAGCAGGTTCATCGGGTCGGGCGGATCGCCCGCGAGCGTCACCGGCGACGCGCTGATCCCGCAGTTGCCGACGATCACGGTCGTCACGCCCTGCGAGATCTTCGGCAGCATCTCCGGCGCGCAGATCACGTGCGTGTCGTCGTGCGTGTGGACGTCGACGAAGCCCGGCGCGAGCGCGCGGCCGTTCGCATCGACGACCGTCTCGGCGAGCCAGTTCGACAGGTTGCCGATCGCCGCGATCACGCCGTTGCGGATCGCGACGTCGCGCGTGACGGGCGGTGCGCCGGTGCCGTCGTACAGCTGCGCGCCGACGATCAGCGTATCGGCGGCTTCGGGATGCGAATGCATGGTCAGTCTCCTACCGGTTGACGGTCTCCGCCGCCGCGGTGCGCGTCGAGCGCATGCTTGATGCGGCGCAGCGATTCCCGGCCCGCATCGCCGAGCCGCAGCGCGACTCCGGTGACGAGCACGTCGATCGCCATCATCATCGCGTAGCGCGATGTCGAAGGCTTGTAAATGAAGTCGGTTTCGAACGCGACGACCGGGATCAGGTGGTCGGCGAGCTTCGCGAGCGGCGAAGCCGGCGCGGTGATCGCGATCAGCTTCGCGCCGTAGCGCTTCGCGAGGCGGCAGCTCTCGAGCAGCTCGGGCACGCGCCCGCTCACCGACAGCGCGACGACCACCGCGTCGCGCGACAGCGTCGCCGACACCATCCGCTGCAGCAGGCTGTCCTGGTAGCTCGCGACCGGCCGGCCGAAGCGCACGAGCCGGAAGCGCAATTCGTCGGCGAGCGCGGTCGAGCCGCCGCCCTGCCCGTACACGTAGATCATCTTCGCGCCGGCGAGCAGGTCGGCCGCCGCGTCGAACGACGTGTTGCGCAGCAGCTGGTGGTTGTGCGCGAGCGCCACGCGGATCTCGTCATAGACGACCGATGCCGGGCTCGCGTCTTCTTCGGAATGCTCGCCGGACGGCACGAGAAAGCGCTGGCCGACGGCCGCCGCCTGCGCGACGAGCACCTTCAGTTCGCGCACGTCGCGGCAGCCGACGGCCTTCGCGAAACGCGTGACCGTCGCGACGCTGACCTCCGCGTCGCGCGCGAGCGCACCGATGCTCGCATGGGCGGCGCGCGCGAGATCGGCGAGGATGAATGCCGCGACCTTGCGTTCGGCCTCGCGCAGCTCGGGCGCGCATTCGGCGATCCGCGCGACGATGTCGAGGACCGGCTGGGCGACCGGAGCCGGTTGCGCGGCGGCGAACGGAGCGGACGGGGTGGCGGGCGAATTCATCTGCTGAAAGGGGTGTGGCACCTTATGATACTAAATAACATCACCGCGCCGATGCTACTTTCTGTACCATCTGCATGTCAACTTCAGTGCAATGCATAGTGATGATGGAGCGGGATGACATGAAAGTTACAAACTATCAGGAACCGACAATCAATCCGTTGGGCAAGGGCCTCGGCAACCTGCCGAGCGCGAGCGTGCCGCTCGACGACGCAGGCCGCCTCGAGTGGAGCCTGCTCGCGGAAGACGTCAGCCTGCCGGCCGCCGTGCTGTACGCGGATCGCATCGAACACAATCTGAACTGGATGCAGGCGTTCGTCCAGCAGTACGGCGCCCAGTTCGCGCCGCACGGCAAGACGACGATGGCGCCGCAACTGTTCCGCCGCCAGCTCGCGGCCGGCGCATGGGGCATCACGCTGGCGACCGCGCACCAGACGCAAGCGGCCTATCACGGCGGCGTGCGGCGCGTGCTGCTCGCGAACCAGCTGGTCGGCCGCCAGAACATGACGATCATCGCGGAGCTGCTGTCCGACCCTGACTTCGAATTCTTCTGCCTGGTCGATTCGGCCGACAGCGTCGACCAGCTCGGCCGCTTCTTCGGCGACGCGAAAAAGACGCTGAACGTGCTGATCGAGCTCGGCGTGCCGGGCGGCCGCGCGGGCGTGCGCGACGCCGCGCAGCGCAAGGCCGTGCTCGACGCGATCGCGCGCTACCCGGACACGCTGAAGCTGGCCGGCATCGAACTCTACGAAGGCGTGCTGAAGGAGGAAGGCGAGATTCGCGCGTTCCTGCAGGACGCGGTCGCGCTCACGCGCGAGCTGGCCGAGGCCGGCCGTTTCGCGCGCACGCCGGCGATCCTGTCGGGTGCCGGCTCGGCATGGTACGACGTGGTCGCGGAGGAATTCGCGAAGGCGTCCGACGCCGGCTTCGCGGAAGTCGTGCTGCGTCCGGGCTGCTACCTGACGCACGACGTCGGCATCTACAAGAAGGCGCAGACCGACGTGTTCGCGCGCAACCCGATCGCCCGCAGGATGGGCGAAGGGCTGCTGCCGGCGCTGCAGCTGTGGGCGTACGTGCAGTCGGTGCCGGAACCCGATCGCGCGATCATCGCGCTCGGCAAGCGCGACGCGGCGTTCGACGCGGGCATGCCCGAGCCGGCGCGCCACTTCCGCCCGGGCCGCGACAGCGCGCCGCGCGACGTCGCCGCGAGCGAGGGCTGGGCCGTCACCGGGATGATGGATCAGCACGCGTACCTGCAGATCCCGCCGGGCGCGGACGTGAAGGTCGGCGACATGGTCGCGTTCGACATCTCGCACCCGTGCCTGACGTTCGACAAGTGGCGCCAGCTGCTCGTCCTCGATCCGCAGTTCCGCGTGACGGAAGTCGTCGAAACGTTCTTCTGACGCCCCGCGCGCACCGCCCCGCCGCCGCGCGGGGCGGCCGTCACGCGCGCTTCAATCTGCCGGAGTACACTGCGCTTTCGTCCTCGGGGCCGTTTCGCCGCCGTAGCGCCCGTCTGCTGCTCACGGCGCGAACGGACCCTCAACGCTGTTCAATGGAGAAAGCCATGGCCGCGAAGAAGATCCTGTTCCTGACCGGTGATTTCGCCGAAGACTACGAAACGATGGTGCCGTTCCAGGCGCTGCAGGCCGTCGGCCATCGCGTCGATGCAGTCTGCCCGGGCAAGCGCGCGGGCGACAAGGTCAAGACCGCGATCCACGATTTCGAGGGCGACCAGACCTACACCGAAAAACCCGGCCACCAGTTCACGCTCAATGCGACGTTCGACGACGTCGATGCGTCGGGCTACGACGCGCTCGCGATCGCGGGCGGCCGCGCACCCGAATACCTGCGTCTCGATGCGAAGGTGATCGCGCTGGTGCGCGCGTTCGCGGAAGCCGGCAAGCCGATCGCAGCGATCTGCCATGCGGCGCAGCTGCTCGCGGCCGCCGACGTGATCCGCGGCAAACGCATCTCCGCCTACCCGGCCTGCGCGCCCGAAGTGAAGCTCGCGGGCGGCGAGTACGCGGACATCCCGGTCGATGCGGCCGTGACCGACGCGCCGTTCGTCACCGCGCCCGCATGGCCCGCGCATCCGGCGTGGCTCGCCCAGTTCCTCGCGCTGCTGGGCACGCGCATCGAGCTGTGAACGAAGTCGAATGAGATGAAATGAAACGCCGGCCGGCGGCGGGTTCGTGCGACCCGTGTGCCGCGCCGGTCACGAACGGCCGGCGGGAGCGCGCCGGCGCGCTGCTTCCCGCCCTTCAGCGCGATGCCGGCGTCGAGCCGACCTCCGCGATCCGCGACTCCAGCATCGCGAGCGCGCCCGACAGCGCGGTCAGCACGTCGTCCGGCAGTTGCGCCATCGTCTGTTCGAGAAACGCCTTGCGGCGCGGCAGGCACGCGTCGAACGCGGCGCGCCCATCGGCGGTCAGCGTGACGTTGGTCACGCGGTTGTCGCGGGCATCGGACGCGCGCTCGATCCAGCCGAGCGCGTCGAGCGATTTCAGCTGGCGCGTGAGCGCGCCCGGATCGATGCGCAGCACCTCGACGAGCTTCTTCTGCGACGAATGCCCGCCCATCGTGTGCAGCGCGACCATGATCCGCCAGCGCGGCATCGGCTGCCCGACGTGCGTTTCGAAGGCGGTCATGAACGCGCGATACGTGCGTCCGAATTGCTGCAAGATCGCGACGCGGTCCTGTTCTTCCATGCGCTCGGTTCTGTTCGTTCAATCGGTGAATCGGTCAATCGGCCGCGACATGCGGCTCGATCTTGTGCCGCAGCGCGATCGGCGGCACGCGGCGGCACTGCCACACCGACACCACGGCGACGACGGCCGCCATCGCGACCCCCAGGTGAATCGCGCCGACCAGCGATTCGCGGGCCGCTTCGAGCAGCAGCGCGCCATTATGCCCGGCGCGGGTCAGCTCCGCGACGAGACCGCCCTGCGCGGCGCGGTCGATCAGGATCTGCGGATCGGCGAGCCGCGCGTGCCACTGCAGCGCGCGGTCGCCCGACAGCGCATCGCGCACGCCGCTCGAATACAGCTGGTTGACGAGCGTGCCCGTCAGCGCGGTGCCGATCATCCCGCCGACCATCCGCAGCGACTGCAGCAGCGCGGTCGCGATGCCAAGGTGTTCGCGGCCGGCCGTCTGCTGCGCGAACACGGTGAGGTTCGGCAGCACGAAACCGAGGCCGATGCCGCCCGCGGCCATCAGCGCCATCAGCACCCAGGTCGGCGTCGTGTGCGTCGACACGACGATGCCCGCGCACGCGATCGCGAACAGCACGAAACCGACGTGCAGCATCGCGTTCGGATTGCGAATGCGCGTGACGACGCGACCGTTCATGATGCTGCCGATCGTGATGAACACGACGAGCGGCGTGATCACGAGCCCCGCCTCCTTCGGCGACATCCCGAAGCCGCCCTGGAACAGCAGCGGCGCGTAGAACAGCAGCGAGAACATCGAGAAGCCGGCGAGGATCGCAAGCACGAACAGCGCCGACAGCGCGCGGTTGCCGAACATGTCGAACGGCAGAATCGGCTGCGCGCAGCGCTTTTCCCAATGCCACAAACCGACGCCGGCGCCGACCGCGACGACCAGCAGCAGCGACGCCCAGCTCACGACGCCGTACTTCGGCAGCCATTCGACGAACAGCTGCAGCGCGCCGAGCGACAGCGCGATCAGCAGCGCGCCCGGCCAGTCGAGCCGCATCTTGCGGTCGTGCTCGACATGCCGCAGGTGCGGCAGGTAGCGCCACACGAAGAACAGCGACAGCAGGCCGACCGGCAGGTTCACGTAGAACACCGAGCGCCAGCCGAACGACTGGGTCAGGATCCCGCCGAGCGACGGCCCGACCGCGTTCGCGATACCGAACGCGGAGCTCATCAGCACCTGCCAGCGCAGCCGCACGACGGAATCGGGGAACAGGTCGGGAATGCACGCGAACGCGGTGCCGACCAGCATCCCGCCGCCGATCCCCTGCAGGCCGCGCGCGAGCACCAGGAACAGCATGTCGTTCGCCATCCCGCACAGCACCGACGCGCCGGTGAACACGACGATCGATGCGATCACGAACGGCTTGCGCCCGTAATAATCGCCGAGGCGGCCGAAGATCGGCACGGTGATCACGGAACTGAGCAGGTACGAGGTCGCGACCCACGCGTACAGGTCGAAGCCTCGCAACTCGGCGACGATGGTCGGCAGCGCGGTGCCGACGACCGTCTGGTCGAGCGCGACGAGCATGGTGACGAACGAAATCCCGATCATCGCCAGCAGCGATTCGCGGAACGGCAGGACTTGCCCGCTCGAATGGTGGGCGGCAGTATGGACGGCCATTTTTTGTTGATGCAACTTTTGACGAGTCAAACAATCTCAAAATTCTAGCATGCCGGAGTAATCTAGGCTGGCGACGGCTTAACCTGCCCCGGCCGCCAAGGAGAACGATGGAACCGATTTCAATCACGCCTGCCGCGACGCTGTCGCAGGAGGACCAGGACGCGCTGCGGCGCGCGAAGCAGGTGCTGGAAAGCCCGTCGCTGACGATGAAGCTGACGGGCGTGCTGGGCGCGCCGGTCGAGAAGATGATCGCGCGGCTGCCGGACTTCGCGACCGGCAAGATCAACGACGCGACGCAGCTCGCGCTGCGCAAGTGCCTGAACATCGCGCTGCGCACGCTCGGCAGCCCTCAGACGCCCGACGCCGAGCCGGACAAGCCGAGCAACCTGCTGCACAAGCTCGCGGTCGCGACGACCGGCGCGGCGGGTGGCGCGTTCGGCTTCCTCGCGCTGCCGGTCGAGCTGCCGGTGACGACCACGCTGATCTTCCGCTCGGTCTGCGACATCGCGCGCAGCGAGGGCGAGGACCTGGGCTCGGTGGATACGCAGCTGCAGTGCCTGGCCGTGCTCGGCATGGGCGGCAACGCGGACAAGCGGGAAGAGGACGCCGATCTGGGCTATTTCGTGCTGCGCGGCGCGCTCGCGCAGGCGATTTCGAAGGCGTCGTCGGACATCACGACGAAAGGGATTGCCGCGCACAGCTCGGCGGCGGTGTTCAAGCTCGTGCAGACGGTGGCATCACGCTTCTCGGTGCAGGTCACCGAGCAGATGGCCGCGAAGTCGATCCCGGCGATCGGAGCCGTGCTCGGCGCGACCGTCAACACGCTGTTCATCGACCACTTCCAGCAGATGGCGCACGGCCACTTCACCGTGCGCCGGCTCGAGCGCAAGTACGGCCCGGTGGCCGTGCAGGCCGCGTATCAGGCGATCGACGGCTCGCCCGCGCGCTGAACCGCCCGCTCGACCGCGACGCTGCGCAGGAACGCGGCCGCCCGGTCGAGCGCGTCGCGCGACTCCGGCACCATCGGCGTGTAGAGCTGCCACACGTGCGGCATGCCGGGCCACACCTCGATCTGCACCGGCACGCCGGCCGCCTTCGCGCTGTCGGCGACGCGGCGCGAATCGTCGAGCAGCACCTCGGTACTGCCAGCCTGGATGAACAGCGGCGGCAGCCCGGTGAAATCCGCATAAAGCGGCGACGCGTACGGATGCGTCGCCGACGCCTCTCCCAGATACAGCTTCGCGGCCTTCGGCAGCGCCGCGGCCGCGAACATCGGATCGCGGCCGTCGTTGCTGCGCATCGTGCCGCCGGTGCCGGCCAGGTCGGTCCACGGCGAGAACAGGATCGCGCCGGCCGGCAACGGCTCGCCGCGGTCGCGCAGCGCGACGAGCGTCGCGAGCGCGAGGCCGCCGCCCGCCGAATCGCCGCCCAACACGATCGACTCGGGCGGCGTGCCGAGCGCCAGCAATTGCCGGTACGCGGCCAGCGCGTCGTCGAGCGCGGCCGGGAAGCGGTTTTCGGGCGCGAGCCGGTAGTCGAGCGAGAACGAGCGCACGCCCGCGCGCTTCGTGAGGCCGAACACGAGCGGCCGATGGGTTTTCGTCGAACAGAAGTAGTAGCCGCCGCCGTGGAAGTACAGCAGCGTGCGGCCGGGCCCGCGAGCGGCGACCGTGTCCGTGCGTTCGAGCCATTCGCCGCGCAGCGGCGCGTCGCCGGGACCGTAGCATTGGCGCAGCCGGTAGCCCGGCGGCGCGCGACGCGGCACGACCATTCTCAGGTCGGTGAAGCGCCGCGCGCGGGCAGGATCGAGCGCCGGGCGCGTGGTCTCGGGACGAAACTGCCAGCGCAGCAGCCAGCACGCGAACTTGCTTTGCCAACTCATCGAACCTACTCCGTCATCGCAGTGTGACGATGGTACGTGCGATCGTTGCCGCGCCGCTCGACGGGAGCCTCTACATCAAACGCCGGTGCGCGGCTGGCCGGCCTCAGCTCGCCGGCATCAGCTGACCGCGGATCTCGCCGGCCGGATGCTCCTTCGTATGAACGTTGAAGTACCACTTGCCGCCCATCAGGTCGGTCACCTGCGCGTCGGTCAGCTCCTTCGAACCCTTGATCGGGCTCGCGAGTCCGTCCTTCGGGATCGGCACCTGCACACCGGCATTCTGGCCGACCGACGCGGGCCCGTGGAAGTGCGCGGCGGTCACCGGCCCCGTGAGGTGTTCGTAAGTCGCCGTCCACTGCAGCATGCGGGTGGCCGTGTCGTAGGTCGCGTCGACGGCGCCGGAGCCCTTGGTCGCGGTAGGCGGCACTTCGCTCGACGGCTGCAGGTTGGCGGACAGGCGCACCGTTTCGGCAGCGACACTGCCGGCGGCCAGCACGCCCGCGAGCAACGCCACCTGGAGCAAACGCAGCTTCGGCATGAATCCTCCTTGTACGACGGGGTACGCCACCCGGACGGGGACGTTCCATGATGGTAGTCGATCACCGCCGATCCGGCAGCCTGCGCGTCGTTCGCCAGCCTGCCGGAACCTGGAAGAGACCTTTGCAGCGGGAGCCCTGAATCCGCGCGCGGCGTTTCGCTACACTTCGTCTCACAGTTGCTTGTTTCCTTCGTCCGAAGGAGTCTGCGAGTATTCACGCGGCCATCCGGCCGCGTTTTTTTTGCCCGTGCCGCACGGCAAGCGGGCATCGTCGGGCAAGTTCGGCTTCGCCGGCCATCAGGCATCGCGAATCAAGTTTCGCCGTGGCAATCGAACCCGACATCGCGCCGGCACCGCGCGCTCACGCGCGATAGCCGGGGTCGACGCGATCGACGATCCGCTGCAACGCGTCGAACGCGTCCTGTCCCGCGCCGTGCTTCGGGTCGAAATTCAGCGAATCGCGCACGCAGCCCTCCAGCACGGGCGGCGCGATCGGCAGTGCGTCGCCGATCGCATGGGTCGCGACCTGCACCTCACACGCGCGATTGAGCAGCCACATCAGCGAGAAGGCCTGCGCGAGCGTCGCGCCGATCGTCACGGGCCCGTGGTTGCGCAGCAGCAGCACGGGCCGCCCGCCGGCACTCTCGACGATGCGCCGCCCTTCGTCGAGATGCACGGTGATGCCCTCGAAATCGTGATACGCGATCTTCCCGTACAGCTGCGCCGAATAGAAGTTCGAGAACGACAGCCCGTCGCGCGAGCAGCACACGGCCATCGCGGGCGTCGTATGCACGTGCATCACGCAGTGCGCGTCGGGCAGCGCCGCGTGGATCGCGCTGTGGAACGTGAAACCCGCCGGGTTGGTCGGCCAGTCGGAATGGCCGATCACGTTGCCGTCGATGTCGATCTTCACGAGGTTCGACGCGCAGACCTCACGGTAATGGAGCCCGAACGGATTGATCAGGAAATGGCCGTCCTCGCCCGGCACGCGCAGCGAGATATGGTTGTAGATCAGCTCGGTCCAGCCGAGATGGTCGAAGATCCGGTAGGCAGCCGCGAGCTGCACGCGCGCCTGCCACTCGGCTTCGGAGAAACGGGCGGGACGCGTGAACGGCTGGTTCGGTACACGTTGCATGGGGCACTCCGGTTGCGGGCGTGCGCGGCCGTGCGGGGCGGCTGCGCGCATCGTCCATCGTCTCCTGGCGTCGCACGCGGCTCGTGCGGCGTGGCGCATGGCGCCGCCGCGGCCCGCATTGCGCGCGCCTTCAGCCGGCACCTGCACGATACGCATATCGTTGCGCACACAACCATATCACCTTTCGCCGCGCACCGGTATCGCGGGTTTGGCCCGAGCCGTTCCGGCCCTTACAACTGGTCGTCGACCGGCAGCAGCATGAAGATGCCGGTCATCAGGTTGCGCATCAGCCCGGCATGCGGGTCGACGTGATAGGTGGTCGGCACGCCGTTGTCCGTGCCGGCCCACTGGAGCTCGGGCGTGCCGCCGCCCGCCGGCGTCGCGAGGCTCACGCGATAGCTTTCGTCAGGCTGCGTGACGCGCGCGAAGATCGCTGCCGCCTGCTGCGCGATCGCCGGGCTGTGGATCACGAGCGCGAGCTCGGTGTTCAGGTGCGCGGAACGCGGATCGAGGTTCAACGAGCCGATCACGAGGATCTTCCGGTCGATCACGTACGCCTTCGCATGCAGGCTCGCCCGTGAGCGCGAGCCGAACAGTCGCGGAGCCGGCTGCTCCGGCTGCGCCTTGAACTCGTACAGCTCGACGCCGTGCTGCAGCAGCGGCACGCGGTATGGCGCGTAGCCGGCCTGCACGGCAACCGCGTCGGTCGCGGCAAGCGAATTGGTCAGGATCGCCACGCGCACGCCACGCGCGGTCGTGTCGCCGAGAATCTTCACGCCCGCGTCGTGCGGCACGAAGTACGGCGAGAACGCGAGGAATTCGTTCTGCGCGCCGCGCGTCAGCTCGACGAGGCGCTGCATCGGCGGGCTCACGTACGCGTCGGTCGGCCGCGCGACCTTGTCCGGCGCGTCGACCTTGAATTCGGCCGGCGCCCAGACGAGCCCGAGCTCGTCGCGCGCGATCTGCCGCGCGAGCGGCGTCGCGTTCAGCGGCTTCGCGTTGTACGGGTCGGCGTTCTTGCGCCAGTGGTCGCGCAGCTCATCACGCATCGCGTCGAGATCCTTCGGATCGAACGTCTGATGATTCAGCACCCGCAGCGGGTAGCTGCTCGCGCTCGCCCAGTAGTCGTCGAAGCTCTTCGAGATGTCGTTCGTCACGGGGCCGGCCGCGAGCACGTCAAGATCGCGGAACTGCAGCGTCGGGCTCGCGCTGAAGTATTCGTCGCCGAGATTGCGGCCGCCGACGATCGCGAGCTGGTTGTCCGCGATCATCGCCTTGTTGTGCATCCGGCGCGTAAAGCTGCCGATCCGCGTGAAGAAGTTGGCCGTGCGCTCGACCATCCTGTACTGCGAAGCGCCGAACGGGTTGAACACGCGGATCTCGATGTTCGGGTGCGTATTCAGCGCGGCCATCACGCGGTCGATGTCGCGGAAGTTCAGGTCGTCGACCAGCATCCGCACGCGCACGCCGCGATCGGCCGCGTACAGCGCCGCGGCGAGCAGCAGCTTGCCGGTCGTGTCCTCGGTCGCGATGTAGTACTGCATGTCGAGCGTCTGCGTCGCCGCGCGCGCGAGCGCGATGCGCATCTGCAGCGCGGTCGCGCCGTCGGGCAGCAGCCGGAAGCCCGACTGGCCGCGATGCGCGGCTTCAGGCGCGACCAGTGCATCGCGCAACGGCGTCGCGGTATCGGCCGGCAACGCGTGCGAGACGGGGCGATCGAGCGTGGTGGCGGGCGGATGCGTCGCGCAGGCGGCACCCAGCGACAGCAGCGCGCACACGGCAAGCGCGCGGGCCGGGCGGCCGGCGGCGCGCCACGACAGCGCGGCCGGCGCGCGCCGGATCAAGGTCGTGAGCACGAAAGCTTCCTCGACAGGCGGATCAATGGGCCGCAATCGCCGCGGCGCGCGGCTGACGGGCGGTTCCGGCCGATTCTAGTGGGCGCCCGCCGAACCGGTCAATCGCGCGGCCGGCGCATCCGGCGCCGCGCTGCCGCTGCGCGCGCCGCCCGCGAAGACCGCCAGGCCCTGCGGCTCGCGACCGGCCGCCGGGCGGCCCTGCGGCGGCCACGGTCCAACCAATCTCACGCTGCATCGCCGCTTCGCTCGAAGTGGCTTCGCACATAGTCGATATGGGTCTGCATCGCGGTGCGCGCCTCCTCGGGCCGATGCGCGCAGATCGCGTCGCAAACCACCCGGTGCTGCAGCAACAGCAGCTCAGACGCCTGCTCGTCGTGCGTCGTCATCCCCGCGACGTTGATCGAGATGTGCTCGCGCAGCATCCCGATCACGCTCGTGTGCAGGTGCAGGAACATCGTGTTGTGCGACGCGAGCGCGATCGCCTCGTGCAGCTTCGCGTCGGTCGACGCCTCGACGGCCGCATCGTCGTTCGCGTGCGCGGTTTCGAGTTCGCGCAGCAGCGCGCGGATCCGGCGCCGGTCGTTCGCGTCGGCGCGCAGCGCGGCGAAATATGCGGTCGCGCCTTCGAGCACGCGGCGGAATTCGAGAATGTCGTCGCGCAGCGCCGGGTGGTCGGCGACCAGCTGGCCCCATGGCGACGCGATGCCGGCGCGCAACTGGTCCGTCACGTACACGCCCGCGCCGCGCCGGCTCTGCAGCAGCCCGCGCGCGACGAGCCGCTGGGTCGCCTCGCGCACCGTATTGCGCGCGACGCCGTATTGCTGCGCGAGCACGCGCTCGGCCGGCAGCCGCGCGCCGGCCGGCCAGGTGCCGTCGAGCAGCGCCATCTCGATCTTGCGCATCACCACTTCGGTCCGGCCCCGTGCCGTCATCGCCGCCATCGCCGTCTCTCCATCCGGAATACCCGTCGCACCGATTGGCCCAACCAATTTGAGCTGCGGCGCCGTCGCGGGAATTATGCAGCGAAATCGTCGTCCCGCATGCGCATGCCGGGCCGTCGCCCCTGGAGCGAGACATGAACGAAAGGCACTACCCCACCGCCGCCCCCGCGCACGTCTATCTGTTCGCGACCTGCCTGGTCGACCTGTTCGTGCCCGAAGCCGGGCTCGACGCGGTCCGCCTGCTGGAACGCGAAGGCCTGACCGTCCACTATCCGCGCGGCCAGAGCTGCTGCGGGCAGCCGGCCTACAGCAGCGGCAATCCCGACGAAGCACGCCGCGTCGCGGCCGCGCAGCTCGACCTGTTCGCGCAGCCCTGGCCCGTGATCGTGCCGTCCGGCTCGTGCGCGGGCATGATCCGGCACCATTGGCCGGCGCTGTTCGCCGACGATCCCGTGCATGGCCCGAAGGCCCGCGCGATCGCGGAGCGCACCTATGAACTTGCCGAATTCCTCGTCCACGTGCTCGACGTGCGGCTCGACGCCGTCACCGCGAACGCCGGCCCGGACGAGCGCGTGGTGCTGCACACGTCGTGCGCGGCCCGCCGCGAGATGGGCACCCGCATGCACGGCGTCGCGCTCGTCGACGCGCTGCCGGGCGTCACGCGCATCGACCATGAACGCGAATCGGAATGCTGCGGCTTCGGCGGCACGTTTTCGCTGAAACATCCGGACATCTCGGGCGCGATGGTGCGCGACAAGGTCGCATCGGCCTGCGCGACGGGCTGCGACCGGCTCGTGTCCGCGGACTGCGGCTGCCTGCTGAACATCGGTCACGCTGCCGACAAGGCCGGCGCGACGCTACCCGTCGAGCATCTCGCGAGCTTCCTGTGGCGCCGCACGGCCGATGCCGCGTCGCTGCGCGGAGACGCGCAATGAGCGCGCGCGACGCAATCCTCGCGCGCCTGCGCACCGCCGCGCCCGGCGTCGCCGCGCACGCCGCGCACGCCGCGCCCGCACTCGATACGCGCATCGACGCGCATTACGCGGCGCGGCGTGAGCCGGTCGCCACCGATCCTCACGCGCTCGCGCAGACGATGCAGGCCGCGCTCGCCGCGTCGCACGCCGAAGTCTGGTGCGCCACCGCCGATGCATGGCCCGCACAGCTTGCCGCGCGCCTGGCCGACGCCGGCGTGCGCCGGGTGCTGCTCGACCCGGCCCGCCCCGAAGCCGCGGCGCTCGCGCGCGCGCTGCCCGGCGCGGTCGCGCCGGTGCCGTTCGACCGGCCGATCGACGCATGGAAAGCCGAGCTGTTCGACACGATCGATGCGGGCTTCACCGTCGCGCGCTCGGGCATCGCGGCGACCGGCACCGTCGTGCTCGCGCCCGATGCCGGCACGCCACGCACGGTGTCGCTGGTGCCGCCGCTGCACGTCGCGCTCGTTCATGCGAACACGCTGCATCCGGACCTTCACGCGGCCGTGCACGCGGAGCGCTGGCACGCCGGCATGCCGACCAACGTCGTGCTGGTGTCGGGCCCGTCGAAGACGTCGGATATCCAGCAGACCCTCGCGTACGGCGCCCACGGCCCGCGCAACCTCTGGGTCGTGATCGTCACCGAACCGACCGCAACCGCTTGCCAGGACCTGCCGCAATGAGCGACCAGCCACTGCAATTCGTCGCCCCCGGCGACTTCAAGGCCCGCGCGCGCGCCGCGCTCGACGATCCCGCGCTGCGCCGGAGCTTTCGCGGCGCGATGGACTTCCTGCAGGGCAAGCGCGCGACCCAGTTCCCCGACGATACCGAGCTGCAGCAGCTGCGCGATCTCGGCGAAGCCGTGCGGCGGCACGCGCTCGCGCAACTGCCCGCGCTGCTCGTGCGGCTGGAGGCAAAGCTCACCGCGGCCGGCGTGCACGTGCACTGGGCCGAGACGGCCGCCGACGCGAACGCGATCGTGCTCGGCATCGCGCAGGCGAACAAGGCGCGCCGCGTGATCAAGGGCAAGTCGATGGCGAGCGAGGAAATCGAGCTGAACCATTACCTCGCGGATCACGGCGTCGACTGCATCGAGTCCGACATGGGCGAGTTCATCGTGCAGCTCGCGGGCGAGAAGCCGTCGCACATCGTGATGCCGGCGATCCACAAGACGCGCGGCGACATCGCCGCACTCTTCGAGGAGCACATCCCCGGCACGCGCTACACGGAGGACGTCGACGAGCTGATCCAGACCGGCCGGCGCGCGCTGCGCCGCGCGTTCGCGCAAGCCGACATCGGCCTGTCCGGCGTGAACTTCGCAGCGGCCGACACGGGCACGCTGTGGCTCGTCGAGAACGAGGGCAACGGCCGGCTGTCGACCACCGTACCCGACACGCACGTCGCGATCATGGGCATCGAGAAGGTCGTCGAGAAGCTCGAGCACATCGTGCCGCTGTCGAGCCTCCTGACGCGTTCGGCCACCGGCCAGGCGATCACGACCTACTTCAACCTGATCTCGGGCCCGCGCCGCGACGGCGAGCGCGACGGCCCGCGCGAGCTGCATCTCGTGCTGCTCGACAACGGCCGCACGCAGGCCTATGCGGACGAGCAGCTGCGCGCGACGCTGCAATGCATCCGCTGCGGCGCGTGCATGAACCACTGCCCCGTCTATACGCGCATCGGCGGCCACGCATACGGCACGACCTATCCCGGCCCGATCGGCAAGATCATCTCGCCGCACCTGCTCGGCCTCGACGCGACGGCCGACCTGCCGACCGCGTCGACGCTGTGCGGCGCCTGCGGCGAGGTGTGCCCCGTGCGAATTCCGATCCCGCAACTGCTCGTGCGGCTGCGCACCGAGGCGAACCGCAAGCCCGACGAAGCCGTCGCGCATCCGCTGCGCGGCCAGGGCGCGAACTACAACCGCGCGGAAGACCTCGTGTGGCGCTTCTGGTCGGGCGCATTCGCGCATCCGCGCGCCTATCGCGCGTTCCGCTGGACCGCGACGCGGCTGCGCGCGCTGACGCCGGCGAATCAGATGGGCTGGACGCAGCACCGCACGCCGCTCGAACCGGCGCCGCGCAGCCTGTCCGACCTGCTGCGCGCACGCGGCCAGCCCGAATAGACCACCTCGCTTTAAAACCCGTACCGATAGAAATCCATGGAGGAGACACCCATGCAGGTTTGGCATCAGATCTACACGCCGCTCGGCAGCCTCGGGCTGTCGGCGCTCGTCGCCGCAATTCCGATCATCTTCTTTTTCATCGCGCTCGCCGCCCTGCGGATGAAGGGGCACGTCGCGGCCGCGATCACGCTGCTGCTGGCGCTCGGCGTCGCGATCCTCGCGTACGGGATGCCCGTGCCGCAGGCGCTCGCGGCGGCCGGCTTCGGCTTCGCATACGGCCTGTGGCCGATCGCGTGGATCATCGTCGCGGCCGTGTTCCTGTACAAGATCGTCGTGAAGACCGGCCAGTTCGACATCATCCGCGCATCGGTGCTGGCCATCACCGACGACCAGCGGCTGCAGATGCTGCTGATCGGCTTCTCGTTCGGCGCATTCCTCGAAGGCGCCGCCGGCTTCGGCGCGCCTGTCGCGATCACGGCCGCGCTACTCGTCGGCCTCGGCTTCAAGCCGCTGCACGCGGCCGGACTGTGTCTGATTGCAAACACCGCGCCGGTCGCGTTCGGTGCGATGGGCATCCCGATCATCGTCGCCGGGCAGGTGACGGGCATCGACGCGTTCCACATCGGCGCGATGGCCGGCCGCCAGTTGCCGCTGCTGTCGCTCGCGGTGCCGTTCTGGCTCGTGTTCATGATGGACGGGCTGCGCGGCGTGCGGCAGACCTGGCCGGCCGCGCTCGTCGCCGGCGGCAGCTTCGCGATCACGCAGTACTTCACGTCGAACCATATCGGGCCCGAGCTGCCGGACATCACGTCGTCGCTCGTGAGCCTCGTGTCGCTTGCCGCGTTCCTGAAGGTCTGGCAGCCGAGCAGCGCGAAGCAGGCGGCAGGCGGCCTCGTCGCGTCCGGCGGCGGTGCGGCGCTCGCGGGGTTCGGCGCGGGCGGCAACGGGTCGGCCACGAGCCGCCAGGCGTCGCCGTACACGCTCGCGCAGACCGTGCGCGCGTGGTCGCCGTTCCTGATCCTGACGGCCGTCGTCACGGTGTGGAGCATCGCGCCGTTCAAGGCGCTGTTCGCCGCGCACGGCGCGCTCGCGTCGACCGTCCTGAAGTTCCATGTGGCCGGGCTCGACCAGCTCGTCGTGAAGACCGCGCCGATCGCCGCGACGCCGAAGGCACTCGAAGCAGTGCTCAAGATCGACCTCGTGTCGGCGGTGGGCAGCGCGATCCTCGTGACCGCGCTGATCTCGATGGCGCTGCTGCGGATGAAGCCGCGCGACGCGCTCGTCACGTTCGGCGAAACGCTGAAGGAACTCACGCGCCCGATCCTGTCGATCGGCCTCGTGCTCGCATTCGCGTTCGTCGCGAACTACTCGGGGATGTCGTCGACGCTCGCGCTGATGCTGGCCGCGACCGGCGCCGCGTTCCCGTTCTTCTCGCCGTTCCTCGGCTGGCTCGGCGTGTTCCTGACCGGCTCGGACACGTCGTCGAACGCGCTGTTCTGCTCGCTGCAGCAAGCGACCGCGCACCAGCTCGGCGTGCCCGAGACACTCGCGGTCGCCGCAAACACCACCGGCGGCGTGACCGCGAAGATGATCTCGCCGCAGTCGATCGCCGTGGCATGCGCGGCGACCGGCCTCGTCGGCAAGGAGTCTGAATTGTTCCGCTTCACGGTACGCCACAGCCTGCTGTTCGCGGTGGTCGTCGGCCTGATCACGCTCGTGCAGGCCTACGTGCTGCCGGGGATGGTGCCGTAAGCGGCGCGGCCGTTTTTCCTGCTCCCGAAAAACAAAAACCCCGCGCTCGAAAGAGCGCGGGGTTTTCTTCGTCCCGGGCGCCGGACGAATCCGGCGCCTCGAGCCTCGATCAGCTGCCCTTCGCGATGCGATCCTGGATGTGCTGCGCACGGCTCGCCGAGGACGGGTGCGAGCTCATCATCGAGCTCTTGCCGCCGTCGAGCTGCGCGAGCTTCTGGAACGCGGTGACGAGGCCCTTCTGGCTCATGCTCTTCTGCTTCATCAGGTCGAACGAGTAGTCGTCGGCCGCGCTTTCCTGCGTCTGCGAGAACTGCGCGTTGATGAACTTCTCGGTGATGTCGCCGAGTTGCGAGCTCGTCAGGGCCGCGACGCCCGGCGATGCCGCGCCGGCCGCGCTGCGCGCCGCGCTGACCGCGTAGGCGGTCTGCATCGCCTTCTTCGAGTGACCCAGCGCGACGTGGCCCATTTCATGACCGATCACGCCGCGCAGTTCGTCGTCGTTCATCATGTCCATCAGGCCGCTGTATACGCGCACGCAGCCGTTGCCCATCGCCCACGCGTTGACGTCCTTGGTCATGTAGACCTTGTAGTTGATCTTCTGGCCGTTCAGCGTCATGTCGCCAAAGCCCTTCATCACCTTCGTCAGGCGCTTCGCGTACGCGCTGTTCGGCGCGGCGATCTTCGATTCGGCGTCGCTCGCCTTGCACGAGTCGTTCGACAGTGCCGCGATGTCGCTGTCCGACAGCGTCGCCGCCTTGACCAGGTTGGTCCCCGCCGACGTCAGGCTGTTTGCGTCGAGACTCTGCACGCCGCCGCATGCGCTCAACAGGAACGCCATGCCACACGCTGCCGCCGCTTTCTTGATATGCATCCCGGATCCCTCGGTAGTTAGTATTGGGAGCGGCGATTTTGCATAATCCGGCAGAAAATTACCAGATGTTTACATCGAATGACAGCTTGATTACCGCGTCATTCGAAATGAACGATGCGATTGTTCAGCAAACTGACGACAAACAGGCCGTCAATCGCCGCGGCCGGGCGACCGGCCGAACGCGGAACGCGACCGGCGCGTCAACCGCCGCGCGACCAGCATCGGCAGGCGCACCACGAAGCCGGCGAACAGCCGCAGGTGCATCCACGCGAGCAGCGCGTTGTCGCGGCCATAGTGGAAATGCGACACGCCGCCCTCGTGCGCGCCGAAGTAGCGCACCGGCGCTTCGATCCGGATCGGCCGCACGCCGGCCCAGCACAGCCGCACGGCCGCTTCCGGATCGAAGTCGAAGCCGCGCATCCACGGCTGCCGATGCATGATCGCCGCGAGCGGCGCGACCGGATACACGCGAAAGCCGTACAGTGAATCGCCGATCCCGGCCCACAGCGTCTCGAGGTCGGCCCATCCGTTCGACAGCCGCCGGCCCTGCACGCGCAGCTGCGGCGCGCTCGCGTCGAACTTCGGCAGGCCCAGCACCATCGCGTCCGGGCTCGCCTGCGAGGCGGCCATGAATTCGGGAATCAGGTCGGCCGGATGCTGGCCGTCGGAATCCATCGTCAGCACGTGCGTGAAGCCGCTCGCGGCCGCCGCGTCGAGGCCGGCCAGCACCGCGGCGCCCTTGCCGCGGTTCTCCGGCAGCACGATCACGCGCAGCCCCGGATCGCGCTCGGCCATCGCCTGCAGCCGCTCGGCGCTGCCGTCGGTGCTGCCGTCGACGACGACCCACACCGGATTCCACTGCGCGCGGGCGTTGCGCACGGTCGTGTCGACCTTGACGCCCGGGTTGTAGCTCGGAATCAGCACGAGATGGGTGGACGAGGCGTGCGGCTTGGACATGGGAACGGCCGATTGCGAAGACGATGATCCTGACAAAAGTTTATGACCTGCGGGCGACCGCCGACAGGCTTCGTCGACACCGCCCGCATGCGGCGTCGGTTCGCGCAGCGACAGGCCCGCGCGCTTCACGACAACTGCTCCAGCGGATGGCCGGCACTCGCCTCGATCTCGACCAGCAGATCGTCGCGGCACACGTCCGCGTGGACGAACAGCGTCCGCACGCCGGGGCCGGCCGCGGCGCGCAACTCGCGTTCGATCGCGGCGAGCGCCGCGGCATCGCCGGCGTCGCGCACGTAGACGCGATAGCTCAGGTCGGCGAGCGTGAACGGGCCGTGCCCCTGCCGTGCGGCCTGCTCGAGCACGGCCGCCAGGTTCGCGATCGTCTCGCGCGATTGCGCGACGACGTCGCCGCAATGCACGGTGCGGTGCCCGACGATGCTGGCGGTACCCGACACGAACAGCAGCGGTGCCGCATCGCCGTCGGCCCATGCGGCCGCGCGCGCGAACGTCGGCGCCCGCGGGCCGTACTCCGCCGGGTAGTGATACGCGCTGACCTGGCGCGGGTTCTCGACCGGATCGGCCGGCGTGCGGCTCGCGATGAAATGGATCGCGAGCGGCGCGGCCGGCGGTGTGTCGCCCGCGACCGGCACGACCGAACCGAGCGCGCAGGCGGCCGGCACGCCGCCCGTCAGCACGCGGCGGCACGCATCGAACGCGCGCTGCCGGCCGATATTGAACTGACGATAGCGCTCGATCCCGAACTGCTGCGCATTGATCGCCGGCACCGTGTTCCAGATCCGCAGCGGATGCGGGAGACCGAGCGTGTCGAGCACGTCGAACAGCGCGCGGTAGGCAGCGTGTGTCGCGCGTTCGAGCGGCGTGCCGCCGTCGCGATCCACGTCGGTCGTTTCGTGCGCTTCCTGCGCTTCCTGCACGACGATGCTGCCGAACACGAGCCCTGCCGTTTCGCTGTAGCGGTACTGCAGCGCGCCGCGTCGCGCGCTGCGCAGGTCGTGCGCGCCGCACTGCCAGATTTCGCAGACCGCGCCGGCGCGTGCGTGGCCGCCGGCGTCGAGCAGCGCCATCGGCACCGGTGCGATCGGCAGGCCGGGCGCGGCGACGGCGAGCATGCGTGCCATCGCATCGACCGGCGATCCGGCCGCGCCGATGCACACCGCGCCCAGCGCGCCGGGGAACACCTGGTCGAATGCGTCGCCCCGCTGCTGCGCAGCGTGCAGCAGCGCGGCCAGCCGCGCATGATCGACCTGGACGAGTCGCAGCGCACGGTTGCCGCCGTGCGCTGCGGGCGAGATGCCCGCTCGCGATGCGGCGGGCCCGGCTGCCATGTGGCCGCGCGCGACCGCGGTCGTGGCGGACGACGGGGAACACGCTCGCCGTTCGGTGTCGACTGGATGCACTGACACTTCGATTTCCTCACTATGCGGCGCAGGCTCGCGGCACCGCGGCCGCGCGCCGTTGCCTCGCGTCAAGCCGACGCGGCGCGTGTCGTCATGCGAGCCCGCCGTTGACGGACAGCACCTGTCCCGTCACATAGGCGGCCGCATCGGATACCAGATACGCGACCATCGCCGCGACTTCGTCGGGCCGGCCCGCGCGTTGCGCCGGCACGAGCTGCTTGATCCGTTCGGCGGGAAACGCGTGGTCGGCCATCGGCGATTCGATGATGCCGGGCGCGACCGCGTTCACCGTGATGCCGCGCGACGCGAGCTCCAGCGACAGCGACTTCGTCGCGCCGATCAGCCCCGCCTTCGCGGCTGCGTAATTGACCTGCCCGCGGTTGCCTGTCACGCCGGCGACCGACGCGATGTTGACGATCCGGCCGCGCCGCGTGCGGATCATCGGCAGCAACAGCGGCTGCGTGACGTTGAAAAAACCGTTGAGCGTCACGTCGATCACGCTGTGCCATTGCCGGCGCGACATGCCGGCCATCGGCGCGTCGTCGTGAATGCCCGCGTTGTTGACGAGGATCTGCACCGGCGCGTCGTCGACGAACGGCGCGAGCGCGGCGAGCGTCGCGTCGGCGTCGGTCACGTCGAACGCGATCGCGTGTGCGGTGCCGCCGGCCGCCACGATCTGCCGCGCGACCGTCTCCGCCTGCGCGAGATTCCGGTTCGCGTGCACCCAGACTTCGTGACCGGCCTGCGCGAGCATCGTGCAGATCGCCTGCCCGAGTGCGCCGCTGCCGCCCGTTACGAGCGCCCGCATCGAATTGCTCCGTTCATCGCGTTTCACCTCGATCGACGCGGCGGCGTATCGTCCAGCGACCGCCGCCGCGTGCCGTCATCATCTGCGTGCCACCGTCACTTCGTGCGATGCGCGGCGACGTACGCGGCAAGCGCGCCGAGCGTCGCGAAGATCTTCTGGTTGTCCGGATTGTCCGAGCGCAGCTCGAAGCCGTATTTCTTCGAGATCAGCAGCGCGATTTCCAGGATGTCGATGGAGTCGAGCCCGAAGCCCTCGCCATACAGCGGGGTCCCGGCCGTCACCGTTTCGAGCGGGACGTCCTCGAGATTCAGTTCGCCGATGATCAGCGTGGCGAGCTCTTGTTCCAGTGCGTTCATCATGCTTGCGGGCAGGCGGCCCATGGCAGCGGGAGGCGTCCGGAAACGGCAACCGTCGTGCACGCCCGGCGCGTGCGAAGCACGCGCGAATCTCCGTCCCTCCGGCGTCTGCCGGCTTCCCCGCCTGCGTTATTGGGGATCATTTGTAAAAGTTACGCGGATTCTAGACGATGGGTATCGGTGCGTATACCGCGAATGGTTACAGACTGAAGGGCCCCGGCCACGGCCGGTTTCGGGACCCGATCGCAGCAGACGCTTGAGCCGCTTCGGATGGAAATGGATCGCCGCCGCGAAAGCTTCGGTGCGCAGCCATACATTCGGTTACAAAACCTGGCTGCGCCCGTCTCGAACCGCCGCGCCGGGGCCCTAAAATGGGCGTGCACGACAGCCGGCCCGGACTAGCGTCCCGGCCGCCATTCATATGATGTTTGACGGCCCGATGCATGCGTCCGGCCCCGATCCGCCCGATGTTTCCAGCAGCCATGCCGCGCCCGTCCGTTTGTCTCGCCCCGGTTTGCCCGCCCGTCCGCCACCACCGTGCCGCGGCGGCCTGTGGCAACGTGCGTGCGCGCCGCGCGCCCGGAGCGCCGCGATGAGCACGCCGCTCGACATCGCGCGCGGCGTCGGCGCGCTCGCCGCGGTGGCGGCGTACCAGATCGGCGCGCATTACGCGGCCGCGACGCCCGGCGCGCATGGCTTCGGCCTCGCGATGGCGCTCGTGCCGCCGCTGCTGCTCGCGCTCGGCGCGGCATTGCGCTCGCCGCGGCGCGCCTGGCTCGTGCCGGCGTGGCTGCTGGCCGCCGCCGCGCTGTGGACCGCGCGCATCCCGCTCGCGCGTCATTTCGAATGGGGCCTGTATCTGGAGCACGCGAGCTTCAACCTCGCGATGGCGCTGCTGTTCGGCCGCACGCTGGCGGCCGGCCAGGTGCCGCTGTGCACGCGTTTCGCGACGATGATCCACGGTGCGATCACGCCGGCCGTCGCGCGCTACACGCGGCGCATCACGCTCGCGTGGACGCTGTTCTTCGTCGCGATCGCCGCCGTGTCGACGCTGATGTTCGCGACCGCGCCGATCGCGGCGTGGTCGACGTTCGCGAACTACCTGTCGCTGCCGCTCGTCGCCGTGATGTTCGCCGCCGAGCACGCGTGCCGGCGCTTCGCGCTGCCGCACGACGCGCGGCCGCGGATGGTCGACGCGGTGCGCGCGTATCGCGCGTCGACGCAGCCGTCACGATGAATTCATGGCCGGCGCCGCGCCGCATCGCGGCCGCGCCGGCAACCGCTTCCCGCTTTTGCCGATTTATGCCGACTCACCCGCTGGTATTCCATTCCTCGCCGGACCAGACGATCGCCTGGCGCGACGCCACGCCCGTCACCGTGCGCGCGTTCGTCGCCGACGTCGCGCGCGTGGCCGCCGCGCTGCCTGCCGGCGGCCACGTGTTCAACGTGTGCCGCGACCGCTACCGCTTCGCGGTCAGCCTGTGCGCGGCGCTCGTCTCCGGCAAGATCAGCCTGCTGCCGTCGACGCACACGCCGGAGATGGTGCGCCAGCTGGCGTCGTTCGCACCGGACGCGTTCTGCCTGCACGACGCGCCGGACTGCACGATCGACCTGCCGCGCTTCGCGTATCCGGACGCCGCACCCGGCGAACTCGCCGACGACGCGCCGTGCGTGGTGCCGCAGATCGACGCCGCGCGGATCATGGCGTACGTGTTCACGTCCGGCTCGACCGGCGCGCCGGTGCCGCACCGCAAGACCTGGGGCTTCCTGGTCGGCTGCGTGCGCGCGGCGGCCGACCGCCTCGGCCTGCTCGACGGCCGCGCGGCCACGCTGATCGGCACCGTACCCGCGCAGCACATGTACGGCTTCGAATCGACGGTGCTGCTCGCGCTGATCGGCGGCCTCGCGTTCAGCAACCGCCAGCCGTTCTATCCGGTCGACATTCGCGACGAACTCGACGCGATCCCGCAGCCGCGCGTGCTCGTCACGTCGCCGATCCACCTGCGCGCGCTGTTGTCGGCCGGCCACGCGCTGCCGCCGGCCGCGCTCGTGCTGTCGGCCACCGCGCCGCTGTCGGAAAAACTCGCGTGCGAAGCCGAGGCCGCGCTCGACGCGCCGCTCGTCGAGATCTACGGCAGCACCGAGACCGGCCAGATCGCGACGCGCCGCACGTCGCAGGGCGCGACGTGGCAGCTGTTCCCGGGTATCCGGCTCGACGCGCGTGACGCGAGTGATGCGCATGACGCGTCGGAGCGCGACGCCGCAGGCGACGACAGCGGCCCGACCGTGTGGGTGTCGGGCGGACACGTCGAGACGCCCGTGCCGATGGGCGACGCGCTCGAGCTGCTCGGCGACGGCCGGTTCCTGCTGCACGGCCGCAAGGCGGACCTCGTCAACATCGCCGGCAAGCGCACGTCGCTCGCCTATCTGAATCATCAATTGAACGCGATCGCCGGCGTCGCCGACGGCGTGTTCTTCATGCCGGACGAAGCCGCGCCGGCCGACGCCGATGCGACCCGCGAACCGGTCACGCGCCTCGTGGCGCTCGTGGTCGCACCGACGCTCGCCGCAGCCGATCTGCAGCGCGCGCTGCGCGAGCGGATCGATCCCGCGTTCATGCCGCGTCCGCTCATGTTCGTCGACGCACTGCCGCGCAACGAAACGGGCAAGCTGCCGCGCGACGTGCTCGCCGCGCTCGTCGCACGGCACACGCGCGCCGCCGCGACCGACGTGCGCGATCGCGGCGAAACGGATGCGCCGCTCGCGTTCACGATTCCCGCCGATCACCCGGCGCTGCCCGGCCATTTCCCTGGTCATCCGATCGTGCCGGGCGTCGTGCTGCTCGATCACGCGATCACCGCGCTCGGCGCGTCGCTGAACCGCCCGCTCGATACGTGGCGGCTGGCGTCCGCGAAATTCCTGAGCCCGGTCGCGCCCGGCGAACCGCTCGATCTCGCGTTCGATGCGGCGGCCGGCGGTGCGATCCGCTTCACGCTGCGCGCCGGCGCGCGCGACGTCGCGACCGGCGTGCTGGCCGCGCCGCCGGCCGCACCGGACGGCCCGCAGCCATGAAGCGCACCGGGTGGGCCGAGCGCCAGGAACGCAGCAACGCGGGGTTGCTGCGCGCGATGGCCTGGATCTCGCTGCGTTTCGGCCGGCGGCCGTCGCGCGTCGTGCTGCACGCCGTCGCGACCTATTTCGTGCTGTTCTCGCCGGTCGCCTGCGCGGCGTCGCGCGACTACCTGCGCCGCGTGCTCGGCCGTCCCGCGCGCTGGCGCGACGTGTACCGGCACGTGTTCACGTTCGCGGCGACGATCCATGACCGCATCTACCTGATGAACGGCCGCTTCGACCTGTTCGACATCCGGCTGCACGGCGAAACGCGGGTCGACGACGCGCTCGCCGGCGGACGCGGCGCATTCCTGATGGGCGCGCACCTCGGCAGCTTCGAAGTCGTCCGGGCGATCGGCCGCACGCGTCCGGACCTGCGCGTCGTCGTCACGATGTTCGAAGAGAATGCACGCAAGATCAACGCGACGCTCGCCGCCGTGAATCCGGCCGCGAAGCCGGAAGTCATTCCGCTCGGGCAGGTCGACTCGATGCTGAAGGTGCGCGAGCGCCTCGACGCGAACTGCATGGTCGGGATGCTGGCCGACCGCACGCTGCTCGACGACGCGGCCGCGTCGCTGCGGCGGCTGCCGCTGCTCGGCACGCCGGCCGCGTTCCCGCTCGGGCCGCTGTACATGGCCGCGATGCTGCGGCGTCCGGTGCTGTTCATGACGGGCCTTTATCGCGACGGCAACCGCTACGATGTGCACTTCGAGACGATCGCCGATTTCTCCGATGTGCGCCGCGATACGCGCGCGGCGGCCGTCGATGCGGCACTTGCGCGCTACGTCGCGCTGCTCGACGCGTATTGCCGTGCGGCGCCGTACAACTGGTTCAACTATTTCGATTTCTGGCAGACCGGCGAGGCCGCCGCACGCCGCGACGATGCGCGCGCCTGCACCGACCTGCCCGCCACGAGGAATTCCGACGCATGACCGCCGTTCGCCGCTTCCTGCCGCTGCTGCTGTTCCCGTTGCGGTGCGCGCGCGTGCCGCGCCGCGCCGCGCGCGCGTTCGCCGTCGCGGCCGCCATCGCGCTCGCGCTGCCCGCGCATGCGGCCGACACCGGTTCGGCGTGGACCCTCGACCGGCTGATGTCGACGCTCGCGCAGCACAAGTCCGGGCGCGCGACCTTCACCGAGACGAAGACGCTGTCGATCGCCACGCAACCGGTCGAGTCGTCGGGCGAGCTCGTGTTCGTCGCACCCGACCATCTCGAGAAGCACACGCTGACCCCGAAGCCCGAACATCTCGTCGTCGACGGCGACATGCTCACCGTCGAGCGCACCAATCGCAAGTACACGCTCGCGCTCGCACGCTATCCGGAGCTCGGCGCGTTCATCGACAGCATTCGCGCGACGCTCGCCGGCAACCGCTACGCGCTCGAGCAGGTCTACAAGGTCGCGCTCGCCGGTCGCGGCGACGACTGGACGCTGACGCTCACGCCGCTCGATTCGCGGATGCTGAAGGTCGTCAGCACGATCACGCTCGAAGGCACGCGCGACGTGTTGCGCAGCGTCGCGATCCGGCAGGCCGACGGCGACCATTCGATGATGCGCCTGCAACCCGTCCCGGCGAACTGATGGACGAACGCACCCGGCCGCCCGCCCCCGTCACGCAGCGCCTGCCCGCGTTGCGGCAACGCGCCGTGCTCGTGTGGCTGGTCGCGCTCGTCGCATGCGGGATCGCGATCGCCCGCGCGAATTTCACGGCCGACCTGTCCGCGTTCCTGCCGAGTGCGCCGAGCGCCGGCCAGCGCGTGCTCGTCGATCAGCTGCGCGACGGCATCGTGTCGCGGCTGATCCTCGTCGCGATCGACGGCGGCGATGCGGCCACGCGCGCCGCGCTGTCGCAGCGCGTCGCCGGCACGCTGCGCGCCGACCGGCAATTCGCGGCGGTCAACAACGGCGAGGCCGTCAACGACACGCGCGACCGGCAGTTCGTGTTCGACCATCGCTACCTGCTGAGCCCGGCCGTCACGCCGCAGCGCTTCAGCGCGGACGGCCTGCACCAGGCGCTCGGCGACAGCCTCGACCTGCTGAGCTCGTCGGCGGGCCTCGTCGCGAAGGCGATGCTGCCGCACGACCCGACCGGCGAAGTGACCGCCCTCATCGACCAGCTCGACAGCGGCGCGCAGCCCGCCGTCCGCGACGGCGTGTGGGCGTCGCGCGACGGCACGCGCGCGGTGCTCGTCGTGCAGACAGCCGCTGCCGGCTCCGACACCGACGCGCAGGCCCGCGCGATCGACGCGGTGCGCCGCGCATTCTCCGCCGCAGCGCAGACGCTGCCGAACCCGGGCGCATACACGCTCGCGATGACCGGCCCCGGCGTGTTCTCGGTCGACACGCGCGACACGATCCGGCATGACGTCGAGCGGCTGTCGACGGCGAGCGTCGTGCTGATCGTCGCGCTGCTGCTGACGCTGTACCGCTCGCCGCGCACGCTCGCGCTGGGGCTGCTGCCGGTGCTGACGGGCATCGCGGCCGGCATCGCGGCGGTCAGTGTCGCGTTCGGCACGGTCCACGGGCTGACGCTCGGCTTCGGCACGACGCTGATCGGCGAAGCCGTCGACTATTCGATCTACCTGTTCGTGCAATCGGCGCAGGCCGGCCCGCGCGGCGCCGCACGGCCAGCCGACGCGACACGCGCGTGGGTCGCCGCATACTGGCCGACGATCCGGCTCGGCGTGCTGACGTCCGTATGCGGTTTCGCGTCGATGCTGTTCTCCGGCTTTCCGGGCCTCGTGCAGCTCGGGCTGTACTCGATCGTCGGGCTGACGGCCGCCGCGCTCGTTACGCGCTTCGTGCTGCCGCACCTGCGCGGCGAGCACGTCGCGATTCGCGACGTGTCGCGCGTCGGCGCGGGGCTCGCGCGGGCGGCCCGCGCGGCGCCGCGGCTGCGCTGGCCGCTCGCCGTGCTCGTGCTCGTCGCGTGCGCGACGCTCGTGCTGCATCGCGACGGTCTGTGGAGCCGCGAGCTCGCGGCGCTGAGCCCGGTTCCCGCCCGGGCGCAGGCACTCGACGCACGCCTGCGCGCCGATATCGGCGCACCGGACGTGCGCTACCTCGTCGTGATTTCGGCACCGACCGAACAGGCCGCGCTCGAACGCGCGGAACGGGTCGCCGCGCAATTGCAGCCGCTCGTCGATCGCGGCACGCTCGCGGGCTTCGAAAGTCCCGCGCGCTACCTGCCGAGCGACGCCGCGCAGCACGCGCGCCAGGCGAGCCTGCCGGACGCGGACGTGCTTGCCGCGCGCATGCGCGCGGCCGTCGCGAACCAGCCGGTCTCGGTCAGGCCCGCGTTGTTCGCGCCGTTCATCGCCGATGTCGAGGCCGCACGCCACGCGCCGCTGCTCACGCGCGCGGACCTGCACGGCACGTCGATGGCGCTCGCCGTCGACGCGCTGCTGACCGAGCGCGCGGGCCGCTGGAGCGCGATGCTGCCGCTGCGCGCGCCGGACGTCGCACGCACCGCGTCGGCGGCTGCGCCGGCGCTCGATGCCGCGCCGATCCGCGCGGCCGTCGCGCGCGCCGGCGTACCCGACGCGCTGTTCGTCGACATGAAGGCCGAGGCCGATCGCCTGTACGTGAACTACGTGCACGAGGACATCCGGCTGTCGCTCGCGGGTTTCGCCGCGATCGCCGTGCTACTGCTGATCGCGCTACGCTCGCCGCGCCGCGTCGTGCGCGCGCTCGCGCCGCTGGTCGCGGCCGTGCTCGTGGTGACGGCCGGCTTCGCGCTCGCCGGCGTGCAGCTGACGATCCTGCACCTCGTCGGGATGCTGCTGATCGTGGCGGTCGGCTCGAACTACGCGCTGTTCTTCTGCAAGCGCGACGACGCGCAACCGGTCACGCCGCACACGCTCGTGTCGCTGCTGATCGCGAACCTCGCGACGGTCGCCGGCTTCGGCCTGCTCGCGCTTTCGCGGGTGCCGCTGCTCGAAACCTTCGGTCTGACCGTCGGCCCCGGCGCGATGCTCGCGCTTGCGTTCGCGGCGATTCTCGCGCCGCGTGCCGCGGCCGCCAGCAGCCGTCCTCGTGATCCGGCAGGAGCCCGCTCATGAACGCACCGTCGTCCGTTCCGCCGCGCCAGCCCGGCGATACGCGCCGCTGGAAACCGACGCCGCTGATCGCGGGCACGGCCGCGCTGCACGCAGGTGCGCTCGCGGCCGTCGTCGCGCAACCGGCCGCCTGGCCGTGGGCCGCCGGCGGCGTGGTCGCGTCGCATCTCGCGCTGACCGCCGCGGGCCTGTGGCCGCGCAGCGCGCTGCTCGGGCCGAACTGGACTCGCCTGCCGGCCGATGCCGGCCGCCGGATCGCGCTGACGATCGACGACGGCCCGGACCCCGACGTCACGCCGCGCGTGCTCGACCTGCTCGATCGTTACGATACGCGCGCCACGTTCTTCTGCATCGGCGATCTCGCGCGCCGCCATCCGCAGTGGATCGAGGCGATCGTCGCGCGCGGCCACACGGTCGAGAACCACAGCCAGCGGCACCGGCATACGTTCTCGCTGTCGGGCCCCGCCGCACTGCGGCGCGAAGTCGCGGCGGCGCAGCAGACGCTGACCGAGATCGCCGGCACGCGCCCGCGCTTCTTCCGCGCGCCGGCCGGCCTGCGCAATCCGTTTCTCGAGCCGGTGCTCTGCGAGCTCGGCCTGCAACTCGCCAGCTGGACGCGGCGCGGCTTCGACACGCGCGCGCACGATGCGGGCATCGTTACGCGCCGCCTGCTGAACGGCCTGGCGCCCCGCGACATCCTGCTCGTGCATGACGGTCACGCGGCGCGCGATGCGCGCGGCGAACCGGTCGTACTCGACGTGCTGCCGGCGCTGCTGCGCGCGGCTGCCGATGCACAGTTGCAGTGGACCACGCTGCGCGCCGCGCTCGCGCCGGAGCCGCCCGCACCGCCCGGCCGGCCGGGCATGCCGGCACCCCCGTTTGATAAAATCTGACCATGCCCGGCGCGCCCGCCAGCCCCGCTGCGGCGCCCGTTCCGGCCACCGGATGCGACCCTCGTGAAACCTCTCCTGCTCTCGCACTTCACCGCCACCAGCTGCATCGGCCGCGGCCTCGACGCGACCCTCGCCGCGCTGCGCCACGCGCGCGGCGGACTCACGCCGTGCGACTTCGAGCGCGCCGAACTCGACACCTGGATCGGCTCGGTGGACAGCGTCGACGCACAGCCCGTGCGCGCGGATCTCGCCGACTTCGACTGCCGCAACAACCGCCTCGCGCAGCTCGGCCTCGTCCAGGACGGTTTCGCCGCGCGCGTCGCGGCAGCCGTGTCGCGCCACGGCGCTGCGCGCGTCGGCGTGTTCGTCGGCACGAGCACGTCCGGCATCCTCGAGACCGAACGCGCGTATGAGCAGCGCGATCCGGCGAGCGGCGCGCTGCCCGCCGGGTTCCGCTACGCGCATACGCACAACCCGTATTCGCCGGCCGCGTTCGTGCGCGCGTATTTCGCGCTGCGCGGGCCAGCGATGGCGATCTCGTCCGCGTGTTCGTCCGGCGCGAAGGTATTCGGCTCCGCGCGCCGGATGATCGAGGCGGGGCTGATCGATGCAGCCGTCGTCGGCGGCGTCGATTCGCTGTGCCTGACGACGCTGTACGGCTTCAATTCGCTCGAGCTGCTGTCGCGCCGGCCGTGCCGGCCGTTCGACGTCTCGCGCGACGGCATCTCGATCGGCGAAGCCGCGGCGTTCGCGCTGCTCGAACGCGTGCCGGATGCGCCCGCCGCGCTCGACGACGACGCGATCCTGCTGCTCGGCCTCGGTGAATCGAGCGATGCGCATCACATGTCGTCGCCGCATCCGGAAGGGCTCGGCGCGCGCATCGCGATCGAACAGGCGCTCGCGTCGGCCGGCCTCGATGCAAGCGACATCGACTACGTGAACCTGCACGGCACCGCGACGCCCAGCAACGACGCCGCCGAAAGCCGCGCCGTGGGCACGCTGCTCGCGCGCACGCCGTGCAGCTCGACGAAGGGAGCGACCGGCCACACGCTCGGCGCCGCCGGCGCGCTCGAAGCGGTCGTCGCCGCGCTCGCGCTGCGCGAGCAGTTCGTGCCGGCCGGCGTCAATACGACGCAACCCGACCCGACGCTGGCCGCCGACTACGTGCTCGCGAGCCGCGACGCCCGCGTGCGGGCGGTCCTGTCCAATTCGTTCGGCTTCGGCGGCACGAATTGCAGCCTGATCCTCGGCCGCGCCGAGCACGCCCGCCGCCGGGAGCCGACATGACACTCACCGCCTTCATCGAAAGCGTCGGCCTCGTCGGGCCGGGACTGAACGACTGGCCGCACGCGGCCGAGGTGCTCGCGGGCCGCGCGGCCTATGCCAGCGCGCGCACCGTGCTGCCGCCGCCGGCCGGCCTGCCGCCGGCCGAGCGCCGCCGCACGGGGCCCGTCGTGCGCGTCGCGCTCGCGGTCGGGCTCGAAGCGGCCGCCGCGAGCGGGCGCGATGCCGCCACGCTCGCGACCGTGTTCAGCGCGTCCGGCGGCGACGGCCAGAACTGCCACGCGATCTGCGAGACCCTCGCCGGTGACGATCGCCACCTGTCGCCCACGCGCTTTCACAACTCCGTGCACAACGCGCCGGCCGGCTACTGGAGCATCGCGGCCCGCGCGATGGCGACGTCGAACGTGCTGTGCGCGTACGACGGCAGCTTTGCCGCGGGCCTGCTCGAGAGCCTGTGCCAGGTCGCGGTCGATCGCGTGCCGAGCCTGCTGATCGCCTACGACACCGACTATCCGGAGCCGCTGCGCGCGGTGCGGCCGATCGTCGACGCATTCGGCGTCGCGCTCGTGCTCGCGCCCGACGCAAGCGAACGCGCGCTCGCGCGCATCGACGTGCAGCTCACCGACGCGCCGGCGACGACGCTCGCGAACCGCGAACTCGACGCGCTGCGCACCGGCAATCCGGCCGCGCGTGCGCTGCCGCTGCTCGACGCGCTCGCCGCGCGGCGTGCGACGCGCGTCGTGCTCGACTATCTGGAAGATGCGCGCGTGCAGGTCGATATCGCGCTGCCGGATGCCGCCGCGGAGCACGCGCAATGACTGCGCCCGTCTCGACTCCGACACCGACGCCGCCGCTGATGACGACGCTCGATCGCGCATGGATCGCCGCGCACATTCCGCACGACGGCGCGATGTGCGTGCTCGACCGCGTCGAAGCATGGGATGCCGCGCGCATCCGCTGCAGCGCGACGAGCCACCGCGATCCGCACAACCCGCTGCGTTCGCGCGGCCGGCTTGCGGTGGTCTGCGGAATCGAATACGCGGCGCAGGCGATGGCCGTGCACGGCGCGCTGCTCGGTGCGCAACCGGCGCGGACGGAACACGCGCGGCCGCGCGCCGGCTATCTCGCGAGCGTGCGCAACGTCGACGCGTTCGTCGATCGGCTCGACACGTTCGCGCTGCCGCTGATCGTCGACGCCGAGCGCATCGGCGGCGACGACCGCTCCGTGCTGTACGGATTCGCGCTGCGCTGCGGCGAGCGCGTGCTGCTCAGCGGCCGCGCCGCGGTGATGCTCGATGCATCGGCGGCCGGCCCACTCGTTCCGCCGCCTGCCGGCCGCGCGGACCCTCGATGAATTTGCCCAAGGAAACCAGGCCGTGAAAGCACGTCAGTTCATTTGCACCGCGTTCGTTCTCGCGCTGATCAGCCCGATCGCGCACGCGGACATGTCGGAAGTGAAGCAGGACATCAAGCGCGATTCGAAGGAAGCCGCGCACAAGACCGGCGAGGCCGCGCGCAGCTTCGGCCATGCGACCGCGAGCGCCGCGAAGACGGTCGGCCACGGCATCGCGCATGCGTCGCGCGAGGGCTGGGATGCCACCAAGCGCACGACGAAGCGGATCTTCCACAAGAACGATTCGGGCGCAGGCGCCGAGAAAAGCCACGATTGAGTGTAGGCGGCCCGCGCACCGCAGACGGGATGCGCGGGATGCGGCACGACCGTTGAGCGCGCCGATGCCGCACCGCCACCGTCATCGCGCGCTGCCGCGCGTGCGGCGCGCCGGCCTGCGTGCGAGGCACTTGCCGTACGCGACGAGCCAGCAATCGCGATGATCGAAGTTGCGCAGCAGCCGCGCGCGGCGCCGCTCGAGCCAGTGAAGCGCGATCGCCATCGTCAGCGCGACGGCCAGTGCCGAGCCGCCGATCGCGAGTCCCATCCAGGTTTCACCCATGCCTCCTCCGGAATGCGAGGCCGGTACGGCGCGCCTGCCGCGACACGGTGGCCGGACCGCGGGCGCACACTGCCCGCCGCACGCGCGGCGAGCGTGCGTCCGTGATCCGTCACCGCGCGCGTGCGCGCCGCCCCGGCGCTGGATACAGCGGGAGCACGGCCCGGACGCGCGCGCGAACGCCGCCCGGGCCGCCGCGCGTCAGTGCATGTGCTGGCCGCCGTTGATCGCGATGTTGGAGCCCGTCACGAAGCCGGCCTCCTCCGAGCACAGATACGCGACCAGCGCCGCGACTTCCTCGGGTTGACCGAGCCGTCCCGCCGGAATCTGCGGAAGGATCTTCGTATCGAGGATGTCCTGCGGGATCGCCGTCACCATCTTCGTCGCGAGATAGCCCGGCGACACCGTGTTCACCGTCACGCCCTTGCGCGCGATCTCGAGCGCGAGCGATTTCGTGAAGCCGTGCATGCCGGCCTTCGCCGCCGCGTAGTTGGTCTGGCCGACCGAACCCTTCGAGCCGTTGACCGACGCGATGTTGACGATGCGCCCCCAGCCGCGCTCGACCATGCCGTCGCAAACCGGCTTCGTCATGTTGAACACGGAATCGAGGTTGGTGCGGATCACCGCATCCCAGTTGACCTTGTCGAGCTTGCGCAGCGTCATGTCGCGCGTGATGCCGGCATTGTTCACCAGGATGTCGACCGGGCCGACGTCCCGGACGATCTTCTCGATGCACTGCTGGCACGAATCGTGATCGGCCACGTCCACCGGATACGCGTGGAATTCGCGGCCGGCCGCATGCATCTCGGTCAGCCAGCGATCGGCGCCCGCATTGTTCGGCGAATACGTGACCACGACCCGGTGGCCCGCATCGTGCAACCGGATGCTGATTGCTTCGCCGAGGCCGCCCATCCCACCTGTCACAACTGCAATTCGCTTAGTCATCCTATAAGTTACCGACAAATAAAGTAGTCAATGGTGCGGGGCGGCGGCATCGCACATGCTGCCGCCCCACCGCTGCGGTGCGCTGGCGTCCGCAAGGCGGACACGGCGCGCACCGGAACATCACGCTTGTTGTTGGTAGCTTGTTTTGCGCGAAGTTTGCTTCGCGCGTGTGCGGCGCAGGCCGGCGCCGCACACGCGCAATCTCGTCAGACCCTGCTCAACCGCGCTCGACCGCGAGCGCCACGCCCATCCCGCCGCCGATGCACAGCGACGCCAGCCCGCGCTTCGCGTCGCGCTTGACCATCTCGTGCAGCAGCGTCAC
>NZ_QTPQ01000019.1:0-140101 GCF_003853425.1 Burkholderia sp. Bp9140 | reverse complement strand
CCCGATCGCGAAGAAGCGCTGGCCGGAATCGCCGAGCATATCCGGCGCTTCTGGGAGCCGCGGATGCGGCGTGCGCTGCTGGCGGCGCTCGATACGGCAAACGGTCAGGCATTGTGTCCGATCGTGCGACTGGCGCTTGCGGGGTATCGCTCCGAGCTGATGCCCGCTCAAACATAGACGTGTAGGCCAGCAGCGGTGCGAAGCGTGACTGCAACATGATGCGCAGCCTGCGCTTGCCGCTGAAAGCCTGTGCAAGGCACGAGCTGAATTGAAGAGACAACATTCGTGACTTTGGAGCAAGGAGAGACAGATGAAGGTCTGCATTTATGGCGCCGGTGCGATCGGTGCGTACGTTGGCGCGCAACTCGCGTCTGCCGGCGCGGAGGTAAGTTTAGTGGCGCGTGGTCCCCACCTCGCCGCCATGCGGGCAAACGGTGTACGTTTGCAGATCGGCGGTGACGAACGCGTCGTGAGGGTGCGTTGTACATCGGATCCGCGTGAGCTTGGTCCGCAGGATTATGTGATCGTTGCACTGAAAGCGCATTCGGTGGCGGGCGTGGTTGACCTGATGCAGCCTCTGCTGGGGCCCGACACGGCGATTGTCACCGCAGTCAACGGCATTCCCTATTGGTACTTCCACAAGCATGGTGGCGAATTTGCCGGTACCACGCTCGAAAGCGTCGACCCGGGCAGCAAGCAGTGGAACGTGCTTGGGCCGGAACGTGCGATCGGTTGTGTGGTGTACCCGGCAGCGGAAATCGTCGAACCGGGCGTGGTTCGCCATGTCTACGGCAACAAATTCCCGATCGGCGAGGCCAGCGGCGAGCGCACCGACAGAATCCAGAAACTGCATGAGATCATGACTGCGGCAGATCTGGATGCGCCTATCCGCGACAATATCCGCGATGAGATCTGGCTGAAGCTCTGGGGTAACCTTTGCTTCAATCCGATCAGCGCGTTGACCCATGCAACGCTCGACGTCATTACCAGTCACCCGGCGACGCGAGCAGTATCGAAGACGATGATGCTTGAAGCCAAGACGATCGCCGATCGCTTCGGCGTGCATTTCCGTGTCGACGTCGAAAGGCGCATCGACGGTGCTGGTGCGGTGGGGGCACACAAGACGTCCATGTTGCAGGACCTCGAAGCCAACCGTCCCATGGAGATCGACCCGCTTCTGACCGTCGTGCAGGAAATGGGCCGGCTCGTTGGACAGGCGACGCCGACGATCGATACGGTGCTGGCGCTGATCAAGCTCCGCGAACAGATTGCGCAGCAGCGGCCGTTGCCGGTTGCTCGTGCGACGCCGGAAGTTGCCAGCGTCTCCTGAGGGAAATGGAATCTGCTCCAACCTCCTGACCCGGGGCGCCAGCAACGATCGCCCCGGGGCCCGATGACATCGACCTCCCGTTCTGAAACAACTCACGGACCACCGGCGGCCACAAGGGCCGCTTGTGATTGGTCGCTTTATGCTTAACTCGAGCGTGCGCCGCCATGTAGTGCTGTATTTTCACCTCCGTCAGCATTGAAGGCGGTGTAGCAGTAAGCGGGGGGCGTGGGCGCGGTAGAGGAGAGCGGCTCGACTGGATGCCGGTCGACGGTTGACTCGGACACTTCTACGGCGATCACATTACGCACGCTCAACCGGCATCGACGAGAAATCGAGCGGCTCGTGCTTCACGATGGAGCCACCGGATCATATCCGAATGCTTGACCACACCGACGAGCCGTCTGTCATCGTTCAACACGGGCACATCGTGATACGCATGGTCTGTGAATACTTGTACGAGGCTAGCCAGCGGCGTCGCCAGATGAACCGCATGGATACAGTCGGCCATGACGGCCTCCACTGTTTCTTCGACGATTCCCGAACGGCGCACAAAATCTCGGCGCAGTGCACGCCATGCGCGCGAGATGCCGGCCGGAGGCAGATCCGCAAGTTCGTGGTGCGTCACCATGCCGACCACGCGATTCATCGCGTCAACGACAGGCAGCATCGATACACGATGACGCTTGAGCAGTTCCCATGCTGCTTTTCGTTCCATCGACGCAGGCACAGCGCGGACTGTTGTGGACATGACGTCTTCGCAGGTGAGTTCTTCGAACGTCTTGCCACGCGCGCCAATGAACGTCTCCCTTCCTGATTGGGGCGACGCTCCCAATATCGTCGCCCCGGGACCTGGTGCACCTGTATGGTTCGCATCGAGCGCCGCGGCTGCCATTGCGCGCGGGTAGCGATGTCTCGTGAGCGCATGAAAGGCCAGCGCCAAGGACAGCAATGCGGCTGACTGGAATGCGATCGGCACGATGACGAAGCTAAAGCCCAGCGCATGTACGGCGGGACCGCCGAGCACTGCGGTCAATGCGACGGCACCCGAAGGAGGATGCACGCATCGGCAGGCAAACATCGCGCAGATGGCGAGTGCAATGGCGACAGACGCAGCGGTGACAGGGTCTTCAATCCATCGCGCACAGGCCACACCCGCGAAGGCCGAAACAAGGTTGCCCCCCATGATCGACCACGGCTGGGCCAGCGGACTGTCCGAGGCTCCGAATAAAAGCACGGCCGACGCGCCCATGGGGGCGACGAGGAGCGGGATGTTCCCCGCCTGGCCGAACAACACGTGGGTTGCAAGGCCTGTAAATGCGATACCGATGAGCGCGCCGACGCACCGGCGAACGCGCTCCCGCCATTGCGGCGCTGCCGGATGGGGGGCGAAGCGCGCAAGCCATTCGATAATCTCAGAATGTGACATAAGCGTCGGCAGGACTGGTTGGCAATCATCCCCCGAGCTGTTGAACAGTAACCACCGTCA
Organism: Burkholderia sp. Bp9140; assembly: GCF_003853425.1. Taxonomy (NCBI): domain Bacteria; kingdom Pseudomonadati; phylum Pseudomonadota; class Betaproteobacteria; order Burkholderiales; family Burkholderiaceae; genus Burkholderia; species Burkholderia sp. Bp9140. The sequence goes on along the minus strand of NZ_QTPQ01000019.1, from coordinate 137,285 downwards.
CGCGTCGGGTGCGGCCAGAATAGCCTCCGGCAAGAAATATCAACAATTGATGTTTTTGATGGAAAATATAATGCATGCGTTATGCTTGTTTTTGTGGGCGCTCAGAGGTCTCCATTTACCCATTCCATTACACACAAGCCGGCGTGAGCGGCTTGTAAACTTTCGCGGCTTGCCGTTTCCTCTTGCTTTTTGCACGACGCGCGAATGGCACGAGCAACGGAGAGCTCGGCGGCAATGGATCTGGATATTCCGCGCGATCGGCAGGCGACGTTCGCGGCCGATATTAGAATGCCGCCGCACCAAATGTGGGCAGGTCACAGTCATGCTGGCATGCGTTGCGATTCAACCTGCGATGGTTTCAGGGAAGGAAGTGGCTCACGCTTCGCCGGAGGCAGGCTCACGCACCTACCTCCAGAACTTCAAGGACATGGTGCTTGCTGAGTGCCTGGCTACTGCATACAAGCCGGCGCCTGGGGTGGGCAAGGATATCGGTAGTAGCGTCAATGCGTTGCGCGACTGGACCTACTACGACATGGAGCGTGCGCCAGATGTCGTTCATGCGCTGCTGGCGAAGTACCTTGGACGCGATTACCGGAATCCGGTTGTCGAATCGGAAATCAAGGACGTCAAATTCGACTACCTGAAGTGCATGGACCTGTATCACGGCAAGGAACTGGATGCCGCCGCGAAGAAACTCGTCCTGCGCCCGAACAGCACGTATCGGGCCGAGAACCCGCGCTAGTCCGCAGGCGCCGCAGCACCGGCACGCCGAACATCGCCATCCGCCCCCCGATCGTGCAGAATCGAACCCCCGATTCCCGCCGACGGATGCCGCATGACCGATCCGAACGAACCGTCCGCCCGCCGCGTGTATGCGGCCTTCGCGCAACGCTACGCGGACATCGCGCCGACCAAGGCGCACAACGCGCTCTACGAGCGGCCGGCGACGCTGGCGCTGCTCGGCGACGTCGACGGCCTGACGGTGCTCGACGCCGGCTGCGGGCCCGGCATCTGCAGCGAGCACCTCGCGCGCCACGGCGCGACCGTCCACGCGTTCGACCTCATGCCCGAGATGGTCGCGCTTGCGAGAACGCGCTGTGCGGGGCTCGCGGTCGACGTCGCGGAGGGCGATCTCGCCGCGCCGCTCGACTGGCTGCCCGACCATGCGTTCGACAAGATCCTGTGTTCGCTCGCGTTCGACTACGTGCGCGATCTCGCGCCGACGCTGCGCGAATTCCGGCGCGTCGCGCGGCCGGGCGCGACGCTGGTGTTCTCGATGGCGCATCCGATGCGCGACTGGATGGACGAGCGCACGCGCGGCGACGGCACGTACTTCGAGACGAGCCGTTTCGACTTCCATTGGTCGGGTTTCGGCGAACCGAAGCCCTATGTCGAAGCATGGCGCCGGCCGCTCGGCGACATCCTGAACGCGCTCGCCGACGCCGGCTGGCGGCTCGACCGGTTCGTCGAACCCACGCCGCTGCCCGGGATGAAGGCCGTGTCGGCGCGGCTCCACGCGGAGCTGTCGCTGGCGCCGGCCTTCCTCTGCATCCGCGCGCGCTGCTGACGAAGCGCGGCGGATGGCCGATGCTCAGCGTGCCGGCTCGTCGGTCAGCGTGCCGAGAAACGCTTCGATATCCTTGATGTCCTGCGCGGTCATCGCGGGCTTCTCGCCGGGTTTGCGGTCGAACGGTGCATCCGTCACGTCGACGTTCGCACGGTACTTCGCCGGAATGTCGTCGTATTCGTCGACCTTGCCGTCCGCGCCGCGCGAATAGAACTTCTGCGGCGAGATGCTGCGCTCGTTGTAGAACGCCATCACCTGGTCGAGCGTATGAAACACGCCGTTGTGGAAGAACACGTGGCGCGTCGCCGCGTTGCGCAGCGTCGGCGTGAGGAACATCCCGCAATACTGCGTCTGGTCCTTCAGGTCGTCGCGGAACGGCCCGCACACGCCGAGATCGTAGAACGCCGGGTTGCGGTTCTGCGCGAGCGCCTGGTTGCGCGGCGCGCCGAGCGCCTCGTACTGGTAGTCGGTAAACATCGGCGGCAGGCCGTCCTTGCCGGGCTTCGACAGGTGGCAGCCCGCGCAATTCGCCTTGTCCGGATCGTTGAAGAGCCGCAGCCCGCGCAACTCGGCCTGCGTCAAGCGCGCACGGCCCTCGAGCCAGCGGTCGTACTTGCTGTCGTACGGATGGAACGACGGATCCTCGACCTGATACCGCGCGATCGCGAACATCGCCTCCGACACCAGAAGCTGCGGGCTGGAGAACACGCGCGCGCCGAACAACTGCTCGAACCGTGTGCGATGCGACGACTGCGCGAGCTTGCGTGCGACGTCGTCGATGCCCGCATTCGCCATCTCGACCGGATTCAGCAGCGGTCCGAACGCCTGCTGCTGCAGCGTATCGGCGCGGCCGTCCCAGAACATCCCGCCCTGCGGCACGAGCTGCGGCGCGGCCGACGCGCCGGCCACCTTCTGCGCCTTGACGACGCCGGCCGCGGCTGCGGCCTGCTGCGCGACGCTCGGCGCGGCGTCGTTTTCGCCGGCATCGGGGCCGATGCTGAAGTTCGGCTGGCGGTACAGGTACATCAGCGACGGCGGCGGGCGAAACCCGTGTTGTGTCATCGCGAGGCCGCCCGGCTGGACATCCAGCGCGTTCGGCGGCCCGTACGCATGATCGGGGCTGTGGCAGGACGCGCACGATTGCTTGCCGGAGGCCGACAGCGACGGATCGAAGAACAGCGCACGACCGAGCCGCGCGACCGCGGACAGCGGCTGCGCGGCAGGGCGCTGCAGCACGACCGGATGCGGATTCGCGCCCGTCCAGCCGGCGACGACGTCGCCGATCGCCGCCGGCGTGCGGGCCGGGAACGCGATCGCGAACACGCCGTAGCCGAGTACGGCCGCGCCGAGCACGAACGCCGCGCGGCGCAGCACGCGGGCAGGGGAACGCGGCGCGGCGGCGCCGGATGCGTCGGGAGGCGGGAACGCGGGACGAGCTGTCATGCTGTCGGTCGAAAGTCGGGCGCCGCGTAGAAGGCGGCGCGTCAAATGGAAACGGCCGGCGCACGATGCGCCGGCCTGCTGCTTGCTGCTACCGGTCATGCACTGCCGGTCAGATCGACGGCGCCGCGCTCAGCACGGTCCCTTGCGTCGGATCGAGATACAGCGGCGCCGTATTCGGCTTCGACGCGAAGTCGAACAGCCCGCGCAGGTCGCCTGCCGTCGCATCGAACGAACCGCCGCCGATGCGCTGGCCGCCGAGCCAGTTGTCCTCGATGAAGCGCACGACGGACGCCTGGTCGATCATCGTGTGGTCGACGTAGTTCTGCTTCGCATACGGCGAGATCACGACCAGCGGGATGCGCACGCCCGGACCGCAGCGGCCGTTCACGGTGCCGCCGTTCACGCCGGTCGTGCCGCCCGAGCCGCACTTGCCGTCGCCGTTCACCTGGTCGACTGCATCCGACGACGCACGGGTCGGTGCCGTGTACGCGTGGTCGTACCAGCCGTCCGAGTCGTCATAGGTGACGATCACGGCCGTGTTCTGCCAGTCGGGCTGCTGCTGCAGGAAGTTGACGACCTTCGTCACGAATGCCTGCTCGTCGAGCGGATCCGAATAGCCCGCGTGCGCGTCCTGCGCGGCCGGCGCCTTCAGGAAGCTGACCGACGGGAAGTTGCCGGCCTTCACGGCCGCGAAGAAGTCGTCGCTGTCGTACTGGTGGTTCGCCGGCTCGGCCGTCTTGCCGTCGGCTTCGAGGCTGGAACCGATCGCCGCGACCGCGCTCGGGCGCGTGTGCTGCGGGTTCGCGGTCGACGCGTAGTACTGGAACCAGTTGTGGTGCGGGATGTAGTCGGCCGTCGCGGCGTTCACGGCGGTGGCGACGGTGCTGCGGTTACAGCCCGTCGTGCCGTTGCCGTTGGTCGTCGACAGGTTGAAGCCGCCCATGAAGCCGCCCCACGTGATCTTCGCGCCGTTCAGCAGGTCGCCGATGTTCTTGCCGCTCATCATCGCCTGGTCGGTCGTGCTCGAGCACACGTCGTAGCCCGGGTCGACGTCGTTGATCATCGTGAAGCCGCCCTGGCCGTCGTTGACGTAGTACGAGGTGGCGGCGAGCGTCGACGGCTGCTTCGACGCCTTGACGATCTGCATCCCGTTGGTCTGGCCCGACACGACGTTCAGCGCGCCCGGCGTCGACGGGCCGTAGACCGTCGTATACGCGTTGTCGCTCATCGCGAAGCGCTGCGCGTAGTTCCACAGCGCGGTGACGGTGTTGCCGTCGAAATAGCCCATCACCTGGCCCTTCGTGCCGAACGCGCCGGCGCCGCCGGACGAGCCCTTGCCGGTGTACTTCGGGAACAGGTCGGCGAGGCCGTTGTCCTCGGCCTGCTGCTCGGCCGTGTACGCGTGGTTCTGGTCGGCGGTCGCGGCCTGCGTGCGGTCGAGGCGGAACGGGTTCGCGGCGTCGGTGCCGTTGGCCGTGTTCGTGAAGTTCGGGTTCGCGGTGAGCAGCGTGCCCGTCAGCCCGTTGACCGTCGGCGTGCCGGACTTGGCGGTGAACGCCGGTTCGCCGGACGGGTTCGACGCGTTCGGGTAGGTGCCGAAGTAGTGGTCGAACGACACGTTTTCGCCGTAGATCACGACGACGTGCTTGATCGGCGTGGCGGTCCGCAGCGCATCCTGAGACGACACGGCGGGCGTCGACGTCGGATCGTCGCTGCCGCCGCAGGCGAACAGCGCAAGCGCTGCGGCGGCGCAGGCGGTGACGAGCAAGGCTTGACGAAACATCGGGAAACTCCAGGCAGGTTTTCGATGGTGGAGATCGGCCCCGTCGCCGTGTCGGTTCGGCGCGGAGCGCGTGACAGCGCACCAGCATTGAAACAGCACGGCATGAAGATATGGGGGCGGAGCGGTTTCGCGACGGTTGCTCTGCGGTATCGGTTCCATTACGGCGCGACGCGCGGCGAAAGAAAGCGGAAAGGGATGAAGCGGATGCAACCTCGGCGACACATTCGGCGGCATGCCTGGCCGGAGCCGCGAATGCCGCGCGGGGCGGCCCGCAGTGCGCGGCGGGCCGGTTCGTCCGCGATGTCGCGCCGCGCGCTTTTTTGACAATCGGGTGACGCATTCATACGATGATCGGCCCGCGGCGACGATTTCGCGTTGCCGGCCGTCAGCGAGGATTCAACGTGCCGATTCCCGTCCTGTTTGCCGTCCTGTGCGCCGCCTTCCTGCATGCGTCATGGAATGCGCTCGTGCGCAGCAGCGGCGACCGGCTGCGCTCGGCCACGGTGCTGCAGATCGCGATCGGGCTGTTCGCGCTGCTGTTCCTGCCGGCCGCCGCGCCGATCACGCCCGCGAGCTGGGCCTGCGTCGTCGCGTCGGCGGTGATCCACGTCGTCTATACGCTGCTGCTGGTGCGCGCGTACGAGCACGGCGACCTGAGCGTCGCGTATCCGGTCGCGCGCGGCACCGCGCCGCTGCTCGTCACGCTGGGCGCGGCGGCGTTCGCGGGCGAGCGCCTGAACGCGGGCGCGCAAGGCGGACTCGTGCTGATCTGCGCCGGCATCATGACGATCGGGCTCGAACGCGGGCGCGGCGCGCAACACCGGATGACGCAAGTGTTGCCGACCGCGTTCGCGACCGGCGTGTCGATCGCCGCATACAGCGTGGTCGACGGGATCGGCGTGCGGGAAAGCGGCAGCACGGTCGGCTATGCCGCATGGATGTTCGTCCTGACCGGGCTGCTGATGGCCGCGTACTACCGCCTGCGCGCGGGGCCGCTGCGGCTCGCGCGGGATGTCGGCGAAACGGCGAAGGCCGCCTGCGGCGGCGTGTGCGCGGCGCTCGCGTACGGGATCGTGATCTGGGCGATGGATCGCGCGCCGATGGGGCCGGTGTCGGCGTTGCGCGAAACGAGCGTGGTGTTCGCGGCGCTGATCGCGCGCGCGTACCTCGGCGAGCGGCTGACGCCGCGTCGCGCGATCGGGTGTCTGGTGATTGCTTGCGGGGCGCTGCTGATCAGCGCGTTCGAGGCGGTGCGCTGAGCATGACTGCCGCGCGCGCCGCCCGGCGTATCGCGCGGCAGCGCATCAGGCTTCCACGGGCATCGCACTCGTGCACTTGATTTCATCGAGGCACACGCTCGAATGCACGCCGCTCACGCCGGGAATGCGCATCAGCGTTTCGAGCAGGAACGTGGAGAGCCCCTTCAGGTCGTGCGCGACGACCTTCAGCACGTAGTCGATATCGCCCGTGACCGAGAAACATTCCTGGATCTGCGCGAGATCCGACACGAGCTTCTGGAACTTCGACAAGTCGCGGATATGCCCGCGCTCCATCGTCACGTGCACGAACGCAGTGACGCCGAACCCGAGCGTATCGGGGCACAACCGGGTTTCGTAGCGGCGGATCGCGCCGATCTCCTCCAGCCGGCGGTGGCGCCGCAGCGTCTGCGCAGGCGACAGGCCGACGGCCTTCGCCAGGTCGAGGTTCGACGCGCGGCCGTTCTCCTGCAGCACCGACAGCAAGTGGCGATCGATGCGGTCGAGAACCGGTTCAGGCATTTTTGTTTCCTCATCTGTCTCCTGGATGCAATCTTATCTCATAATGTAGGGTTTGCATGAGCGGGTTACGCAACCCGATTTCGCCGTCGCGACGCTAAACTGACGCCGGATTTTCGTGTGCGTCCGCGGCAATGCGGGCGAGGGCGACGGCCGGCGGCCGGTCCGGCGGGCCTGCCGACCGGAATCGGGCGTTGCCGCGCGAAGATTGCAGTCCCCAACCCGGCGGCTCCACGAACGGCCGCCGGCACAGCAAAACAGCGCCCGGCACACCGAGGCGCGCCGCACCGCTTCCGGCGGAGGCGGGCAGAATGGAGAAGACATGGTTTCTGGAAACGAGAAGGACGGCCTGAAGCGGGGGCTGAAGAACCGGCACATCCAGCTGATCGCGCTCGGTGGCGCGCTCGGCACGGGGCTGTTCCTCGGCATCGCGCAGACGATCAGGATGGCCGGCCCGTCCGTGCTGCTCGGCTACGCGGTGGCCGGCGTCGTCGCGTTCTTCATCATGCGCCAGCTCGGCGAGATGGTCGTCGACGAGCCGGTCGCCGGCTCGTTCAGCTACTTCGCCGACAAGTACGTCGGTCACTTCACCGGCTTCCTGTCCGGCTGGAACTACTGGGTGCTGTACATCCTCGTCAGCATGGCCGAGCTGTCGGCCGTCGGCATCTACGTGCAGTACTGGTGGCCCGGCGTGCCGACCTGGGTGTCGGCGCTGGTGTTCTTCGTCGCGATCAACCTCCTCAACCTGGCGAGCGTGAAGTCGTACGGCGAGACGGAGTTCTGGTTCTCGATCATCAAGGTCGCCGCGATCGTCGGGATGATCGGCTTCGGCGGCTGGCTGCTCGCGAGCGGCCATGCGGGGCCGGAAGCGAGCATCGCGAACCTGTGGCAGCACGGCGGCTTCTTCCCGAACGGCGTATCCGGGCTCGTGATGTCGATGGCGGCGATCATGTTCTCGTTCGGCGGCCTGGAGCTGATCGGCATCACCGCGGCCGAGGCCGACGATCCGAAGCGCAGCATTCCGCGCGCGACCAACCAGGTGATCTACCGGATCCTGATTTTCTACATCGGCGCGCTGGCGGTGCTGCTGTCGCTGTATCCGTGGGAGAAGGTCGTCACCGGCGGCAGCCCGTTCGTGCTGATCTTCCACGCGCTGAGCAGCAACCTGGTCGCGAACGTGCTGAACGTGGTCGTGCTGACGGCCGCGCTGTCGGTCTACAACAGCGGCGTGTACAGCAACAGCCGGATGCTGTTCGGCCTCGCGAAGCAGGGCAACGCGCCGAAGGTGCTGTGCTCGGTGAACAAGCGCGGTATTCCGCTCGCCGCGCTCGGCGCGTCGGCGCTCGCGACCGGCGCGTGCGTGCTGGTCAACTACTTCATGCCGGGCAAGGCGTTCGAGGTGCTGATGGGCCTCGTCGTGTCGGCGCTGATCATCAACTGGGCGATGATCACGCTGATCCACCTGAAGTTCCGCCAGGCCAAGCGCATCGCGGCAGAGCAGACTTCCTTCCGCAGTCTGGGCTATCCTTTCACGAATTACCTGTGCCTGGCGTTCATGGCCGGCATTCTCGTCGTGATGTACCTGACACCGGATCTCCGCCTGTCGGTGTACCTGATCCCCGTATGGCTCGCGGTGCTCGCGATCGGGTATCGCTTCCGTCAGAAGAATGCGGACTACGCGATGCGCGAGGGCGCGTCCGCCCGCTGACACAGGCAACACGACCCTTCTCCCAAACGAGACCGACATAGCCATGTTCGAACACATCGACGCGTACCCGGGCGATCCGATCCTGACGCTCAACGAGAACTTCCAGAAAGATCCGCGCGATCAGAAGGTCAACCTGAGCATCGGCATCTATTTCGATGCCGAAGGCCGGATTCCCGTGATGGGCGCCGTGCGCGAAGCCGAAATCGCGCTGCAGCGCGACCTCGGCCCGAAGCCCTACCTGCCGATGATCGGCCTCGCCGCGTATCGCGATGCCGTGCAGGCGCTCGTGTTCGGCGCCGATCACCCGGCGCGCGCGGCCGGCCGCATCGCGACCGTGCAGACGCTCGGCGGCTCCGGCGCACTGAAGGTGGGCGCCGATTTCCTGAAGCGCTACTTCCCGGACGCACAGGTGTGGCTCAGCGACCCGAGCTGGGAAAACCACCGCTTCATCTTCGAGCGCGCGGGCTTCACGGTGAACACGTACCCGTACTATGACGAAGCGACGGGCGGCCTGAAGTTCGACGCGATGCTCGCGGCGATCGATGCGCTGCCGGCGCGCAGCATCGTGCTGCTGCACGCGTGCTGCCATAACCCGACCGGCGTCGATCTCGACGAAGGCCAGTGGGAGAAGCTGATCGACGTGATCGAGGCGCGCGGGCTGCTGCCGTTCGTCGACATGGCGTACCAGGGCTTCGGCGCGGGTCTCGACGCGGATGCGTTCGCGGTGCGCGAACTGGCCCGCCGCGGCGTGCCGGCGCTCGTCGCGAACTCGTTCTCGAAGAACTTCTCGCTGTACGGCGAGCGCGTCGGCGGCCTGAGCGTCGTCTGCGAGGATGCGGCCGCGGCCGAGCGCGTGCTGGGCCAGCTGGCCGGCGCGGTGCGCTCGAACTACAGCAACCCGCAGACCTACGGCGCGAAGGTCGTGGCGGCCGTGCTCGGCACGCCCGCGCTGCGCAAGCAGTGGGAGGAAGAGCTCGCCGCGATGTGCCGCCGCATCGCGCGGATGCGCCAGTCGATCCACGACGGCCTGCGCGACCACGTCAGCGGTGAAGCACTCACGCGCTACGTGAAGCAGCGCGGGATGTTCACGTACACGGGCCTGACCGAATCGCAGGTCGACGCGCTGCGTGACGTGCACGGCGTCTACATCCTGCGTTCGGGCCGCATGTGCGTCGCGGGCCTGAACGATTCGAACGTCGGCATCGTCGCGGATGCAATCGGCAAGGTGCTGAAGAGCGGCGTCTGACCGGCGCGCCTCCGGGCGCCCGGGCGCATCGCCGAAACCGGCTGTCTCCCCCGTGGAGGCAGCCGGTTTTTTGTTGCGCGGCGGCGGGGCGGCGGTACGATGGGGAATCGAACGCATACGAAGGAGCGGCATGGCTATTCGAATCGTACGGCTCGGCACGCCGCGCGCGGCCGGCGAGGGCCCGAGGATCGGCACGGTGCGGCGGCCGCCGCGCGGCGTACCCAAGGCGGAATTCGCGTCGCGCAACTACTATGATGTATGGCTGCCGACGCTGTCGCCGAGCCCCGAGCTCGTCGCGCAGGCGCTGGCTGCCGAGACCGACGCCGAGTGGCGCGCATTCACGCGCCACTTCCGCGCGGAGATGGCGCATGGCGACGCGCCGAAGGTGCTCGACCTGCTCGCCGCGCTGTCGGCGACGAGCGCGTTCTCGATCGGCTGCTACTGCGAGGACGAGCGCCGCTGCCATCGCAGCGTGCTGCGCGAGCTGCTGGCGGAGCGCGGTGCGGCGATCGACGCGGACGCAGGCTGAGCGCCGTCCTGCCGTGCGACGGGGCGCCGCGTCGTGCGGCGCAGCGAACCGGTTGACGTGGGTCAAGCGTGCGGTGGCGCGCGCCGCTATGCTCATGTCATGAATCGTCCCGACGATGACAGGCGGACACATGCAGATAGTCTTTCCACCGGAACCGCCCGAATACTGCGCGCGCGATCTGGTCGTCGCGTTTTCGGCGCTGGTCGAGGGCCGCTGCGTGCAGTGCGCGATCACGGCCGAAGCGCTGGAAGACCATTTCGGTGCGCCGTCGCTGCTCGAACGGGATTTGCTGCATGCGTTCGAAACGCACCGGCCGGCGATCGAGGCGAAGGCACGACGGATGCTCGACGAAATCGGCGGCCGGCCGGTGTTGCTGCACAGCGGTCACTTCCGGATGGACGACTGATACCGCAGGAGGATGCATGACACTGCAAGGCACGATTCATGAACGCGACTGGTCGGTCGAAGTCGAGACGCGGCCATGCGAATCCGGCGAGTTCCGCTGCCGCGTGTCGGTCGAGCACGGCACGGGCGCGGCGCGCTTTCATCATACGTTCGAGCACAGTCACGCGTACCCGACCGAGCACGAGGCTGCGATCGAAGGGCTGCGGGCCGGAATGACGTGGATCGAAATGAAGACGTCGCAGACATTCAGCGTGTGAACCGCATCGCGCCGATGGAGGCACGGATGCACTGCCGCCAGGGCAATCACCGCCGCGGCCGTCATCGCGCTGCGTGCTGGACGATTGCGCCGCGCGTAGGACAGAGACACACAGGGACAGGCACGCGGTCGGCGAGTGGCGACCCCGTCAGGAGGAGCGCCATGGGCGTGGGCATGCAGATCGTCTGCGTCGGATTCGCGGGTTCCGCCGCGCTGGAAGCAGAAGCGGGAGTGCAGCTGGTGCGGCTGGAACGATTCCGCGCGCGGCTGGAAGATTGCCGTCTGCTGATCGAGTCGCACGCGAGCGTCGACGGCAGCCGCACTTACGACGTGCTGCTCGAACTGCTGATGCGCGATCGCGCGCCGGCATCGCTGCCGTGCAGCACGGGCGACGACGTGATCGAGGCGATGGGCCGCGCGTTCGCGCAGGCCGAGCGGGTGCTGTCCGCGTGGCGGGCGGGCGAACCTGAAGCGGTCGCGACGCGCGTCACCGCGCAATGATGGGCGCCGCGCCGTGCGTCAGACCTGCGCGAGCGCCTGCGCGTCGATGATCCGCACGCGCTTGCCGCGCGTTTCGACGAGCGAATCCCGATGGAATCGCGAGAACATCCGGCTGACGGTCTCGAGCTTCATGCCGAGATAGCAGCCGATCTCCTCGCGCGTCATCCGCAGGTTGAATTCCGATGCCGAATAGCCGCGCGCCTCGAAGCGCGACGACAGGTTCAGCAGGAAATGCGCGACCCGCTGTTCCGCCGACATCGTGCCGAGCAGCAGCATCTGGCTCGATTCACGAACGATCTCGCTGCTCAGCATCTGGTAGAGGAAATGCTGCATCGGCTTCATCTCACGGCACGCCGCCTCGAGCGCGCCGAACGGGATGACGCACACGACGCTGTCCTCGAGCGCGATCGCGTCGCAGCAGTGCTGGCCGCCGCCGATGCCGTCCATGCCGAGCGTTTCGCCGGCGATCTGGAAGCCGGTCACGTGCTCGCGGCCGTCGCGATGCATCATCACCGTCTTGAACGAGCCCGCGCGCACCGCGTAGAAGCTGTGGAACGGATCGTCGGTGCGGAACAGCGCGTCGCCCTGGCGAACCTGGCGCGTCGAGCAGATGATCGCGTCCAGTCGGCCGTACTCGGCGGCGGTCAGTTGCGGCGGCAGGCACAGCGAGCGCATCAGGCAAGCCGAACAGCGCGCGGCGGGTTGTTTCGCGCCGTCGTTGCGTGGGACCGCGGGAAGCGGAATCGTTGGCCGAGGCGCGACGGATGGGGCGGCGGCGCAGGCGGTGGCTGTGGACATGAGTCACTCCGGCTCGGTCAGGGGTGATGCGCGCGAGCGTGCACCAGGGATTCGATGACGTGGCACGCGGCGTCGAATTCGACGGTCTTGTCGAAGAAGTAGTCGGCTCCGGCCGTCGCGCATGCCTCTCTGAATGCCGGCGCCGAGTGGTTCGTCAGCACGATCGTGACGACGCGCGGCGTGGCCTTCGACAGCATCCCGATCAGGTCGAGGCCGCTGCCGTCCGCGAGCCGCAGATCGACGAGTACGACGTCCGCGTGGCTGCTGCGGATGTGCGTCCAGGCGTCCTGGCCGTCCTCCGCTTCGCCGACGACCGCGACACCGTCGATCGCGCCGACGAGCAGCGCAATCCGTTGCCGGACGGCAAGCGCGTGATCGACGAGAAACACCCTGAGCGCGGCGGCGGGTGACAGGCTGGCATTCATGCCGGCAGTATCGTGTTGTGCCGCCAAAAATGAAATCGGCCGAACTGGAAGTTTGTGTAGGCCGCTTCGGCGCGTTGTAGGTCGTTTCCTACAACGCGTATGGGAAAGAGGAGGCGACGCCGGTGCCGCGATGCCCGGCGTGCGTGGTGCGTGGTGCATCGTGCGGCGGGCAGTCGGTGGCTGCCGGTCGTCGCCGCGGGCGCATCAGCCGCGCTGGCGCGCGTCCAGCGCATCGCGTGCCGTGCGGCACGCGGCCAGATCCCATGCGGCGCAGCCGACGCTCTTGAACAGCAGCGGCCCGCTGCGCTCGAATGCGCCGCGCAGCACGTCGGCGAGCGACGCGACCTGTTGCCAGTCGACCTGCGCGACGATCAGGTCGCCGGCCTCGTGGCGCGCGCCGGCCGGATCGTCGACGACGAGCCGGCTGTGGCGCACGGTGTCGGCGTCGATCTCGGCGGCGTCCGCGGTGAACGCGCCGACGCCGACCACGAGGCGGCCTTCGCGCGCCGCTTCGCGATAGACGGGCGTGCGGCTCGTCGTCAGCGTGACCACGACATCGATCGCATCGGGAATCGCGTCGCCGCCGAGCGGTGCGAGCCGCGGCGCCTGCGCGCGGTGCGCGGCGCAGAACGCGGCCGCGCTGTCGGCGCGCGAGCCGCGCACGTGCAGGCGTGCGTCCGGAAAGATCGCCGCGAGCGCTTCCGCGTGATTGGCCGCCTGCTTGCCGGTGCCGATCAGCAGGATGTCGCGCGGCGCGGCGCCGTGCAGCGCCTGGATGCCGAGCGCGGTGACGGCCGCCGTGCGGCGCCCGGTGACCGTCGGGCCGTCGAGCACGAAGCGCATCTCGCCCGTGGTCGCATCGTATGCCGTGACCTGGCCGAGGATCGTCGGCAGCCCGCGCGCACCGTTGCCGGGGCACACGTTCACGAGCTTGTGGCTCGCGAGGTCGCGCGCGCTCGACGGCATCGACAGCATCACGCCGCCCGCCTGCAGCGGCACGACGAGCCGTTCGGGGCTGACGATCTCGCCGGCCGCATACTCGGCGACGGTGTGCGTGAGCGTCGCGAGCAGCGCCGGGTAGTCGAGCAGCGCGGCCGTTTCGGCGGCATCGAAAGCGGGAATCCGGGAGTGAGCGGTCATCGTGTCGGTCGGTTGTGTCGGTGGGCGTGGACGACGGGCGCATGGCGCGCTCGCCACGGAAGTTGCCGGAAATCGCGCCGGCAGACAGGCTGGATCAAATTTATACCAGTTGCTGGCCGTCCGGCAAGCCGGAAAATCAAGCAGATTGCCGATTTTGGTTCTAATATCGGTCCAGATGGGCCGTCGTACAATACCGGCCCCGGTGCCGCTCCGGTATGGTGCGCACCCCGTCCCGAACCACGACCCCGACCGGGCAGGAGCCCCAGATGATGTCCGCGCGTCACGAATCCCTCGAAGCCGGTTTCCGGCCGCTGCAGATCTACGAGCAGGTCGCGGAGAAGATCCGCGACGAGATCCGCGCGGGACGCTATGCGGCCGATTCGAGACTGCCGTCGGAACGCGAGCTCGCGGCGCTGTTCCAGGTTGGCCGGCCGGCGGTGCGCGAGGCGCTCGGCGCGCTGCAGAACGAAGGGCTGGTGTTCACGAAGCGCAATTCGGGCACCTATGTCGTGCCGGCGCCGCTCGACGTGCTCGCGCGGCGCGGCGACGCGCGAAGCGCGCCCGATGCGGACTTCAGCCCGACGTCGACGCTCGACGTGCGGCTCATCCTCGAGCCCGCGATCGCTCGCCTCGCGGCCGCGCACGGCCGCGCCGATCCGGTCGCCGAAGGCTATCTCGCGCAGATGGAAACCATCACCGATGTCGACGACCCGCGGCAGCGCGCGCTGTGGAACGAGAGCGACCGGCTGTTCCACCGGCAGCTCGCGCTGATGACCGGCGACGCGCTGATCGTGAAGATCGCCGACGAAGTCGCGAAGACCATGGACCAGCCGCTGTGGAAGCGGTTGAAGGACGACGGCATCTATGACGCGGGCCGGATCCGGCTCTACGTGTCCGAGCACCGGCTGATCTACGAGGCGATCGTGTCCGGTGACGCCGAGGCAGCCGCGTTCTACGTCGAGCAGCATATTCTCCGCGTGCGGCGCGACATCACGCCGAAGTAGTGCAGGCCGCATCGTTCTGGTCTGAAATTTGACCAGAATCGCAAAAATTATTTTGAAACTGCTTGCGTGGCAACCAAACGTGTCCTACATTGGTTTCGCACAAAACCAATCAGGAGACACCATGCGACACCTCGTTACCGCGCTCTCGGTGGCCGTTGCCGCCGGCGCGCTGACATCCGCCCACGCGCAGGAAGTCGTGGCGATCGGCCATTCGGCGCCGCTGACCGGCCCGCAGGCCGCGAACGGCAAGGACAACGAAAACGGCGCGCGCCTCGCCGTCGACGAGCTCAACAAGGCGGGCGTGAAGGTGGCCGGCAAGACGGTCACGTTCAAGCTGGTGTCCGAGGACGACCAGGCCGACCCGAAGGCGGGCGTGCAGGTCGCGCAGAACCTGGTCGACAAGGGCGTCGTCGCGGTGCTCGGGCCGTACAACTCGGGCGTCGCGATTCCCGCGTCGCGCGTGTATGCGAACGCCGGCGTGCCGATCCTGCCGGTCGCGTCGAACCCGGCGCTCACGCGCCAGGGCTTCAAGAACATCTTCCGGATCGGCGCAAGCGACGAACAGCTCGGCGGCACGATGGCCACCTTCGCCGCGAAGACGCTGAACGCGAAGACCGCCGCGGTCATCGACGATCGCACCGCGTACGGGCAGGGTGTCGCGGAGCAGTTCGCGAACGTCGCGAAGGCGAACGGGATCCGGATCGTCGACCAGGAGTACACGAACTCGTCGGCGACCGATTTCCTCGGCATTCTCACCAAGATCAAGGCCAGCAATCCCGACGTGATCTTCCTCGGCGGCTATGCGGCGCAGGGCGCGCCGATGGCGAAGCAGATGAAGCAGCGCGGCTTGCGCGCGAAGCTGCTCGGCGGCGACGGCATCTGCTCGGCCGACATGGGCAAGGTCGCGGGCGAGGCCGCGTCGATCGTCTATTGCGCGCAGGGCGGCGTCGCGCTCGAGAAGACGCCGGCCGGCCGCGAATTCCTGAAGAAGTACCACGACACCTACCACACGGACACGCAGGTCTACGGCGTCAACTACTACGACGGTGTGAAGCTGCTCGCCGATGCGATGGTCAAGGCCGGCACGATCACCGACAAGGCGAAGCTGATCGCGCAGCTGGCGAAGTCGAATCATGCGGGTGTCGCGGGCACCTATGCGTTCGACGAACACGGCGACCTGAAGGGCGCGCCGACCACCGTCTACGTGATCCGCAACGGGCTGCCCGAGCCGTACGCGAAGTAACCGCCACCGGACGGCGCCGGCGCGCCGTCCTTCGTCTTCACGCTTGCGATCCTCATGAAAATTTCCCGATCCCTTTCCACCGTCGAAGTCCATACCGGCGGCGAAGCGTTCCGCATCGTCACGAGCGGGCTGCCGCGCCTGCCCGGCGACACGATCGTCCAGCGCCGCGCGTGGCTCAAGGAGCATGCCGACGAGATCCGCCGTGCGCTGATGTTCGAACCGCGCGGCCACGCCGACATGTACGGCGGCTACCTGACCGAGCCGGTGTCGCCGAACGCGGATTTCGGCGTGATCTTCCTGCACAACGAGGGCTACAGCGACCATTGCGGACACGGCGTGATCGCGCTGTCGACCGCCGCGGTCGAGCTCGGCTGGGTGCAGCGCACGGTGCCGGAGACGCGCGTCGGCATCGACGCGCCGTGCGGCTTCATCGAGGCGTTCGTGAAATGGGATGGCGAGCACGCGGGGCCGGTGCGCTTCGTCAACGTGCCGTCGTTCATCTGGCAGCGCGACGTGTCGGTCGACACGCCGTCGTTCGGCACCGTGACCGGCGACATCGCGTACGGCGGCGCGTTCTACTTCTACGTCGACGGCGCGCCGTTCGACCTGCCGGTGCGCGAGGCGGCGGTGGAGAAGCTGATCCGCTTCGGCGCGGAAGTGAAGGCCGCCGCGAACGCGAAATATCCGGTCGTGCATCCCGAGATTCCCGAAATCAACCATATCTACGGCACGATCATCGCGAACGCGCCGCGCCATCCGGGCTCGACGCAGGCGAACTGCTGCGTGTTCGCGGATCGCGAGGTCGACCGCTCGCCGACCGGCTCCGGCACCGGCGGCCGCGTCGCGCAGCTGTACCAGCGCGGCCTGCTCGCGGCCGGCGACACGCTCGTCAACGAGTCGATCGTCGGCACGGTGTTCAAGGGGCGCGTGCTGCGCGAGACGACGGTCGGCGACATCCCGGCCGTGATCCCGGAAGTGGAGGGCCGCGCGCACATCTGCGGATTCGCGAACTGGATCGTCGACGAGCGTGATCCGCTGACCTACGGTTTCCTCGTGCGCTGAACGCCGGCGCACGGCACCCGGTTGTACCAGGCTTGGCGCGTTGTCCCGGTGCGGGGCGCGCGCCTTTTTTGTTGTAAAAATGCGCGACCGGATGCCGTTCGGGCGGCCCCGGGACGGCCGCCGGCCGGTGTGCCGCGCGAGTTTTGGTACGATGCAGCCTTTCCAGCAGATCCCCCACCCGCGTGAATCGCCGAAACGTGTCGTCAGTGCGTGACCTCTGTGCCAAATGGGTTGCGCGCGCCCAACCCGTCGCGGCCGCTGCCGCCGTGCCCGTCAAGCGTGTCCTGGCCTCCGCCTGGCACCATCTCCGTCATCCGACGCGCCGCGGCATGCTGCTGGCGGCCGCCGCCGTGCCGGCGCTGTTCCTGCTGTACGTGCTGCTGCTGATTCCGTTCACGCCCGGCATCGGCGACATCCGCAAGGCGCGCGTCGACCAGCCCGCGCAGGTGCTGTCCGCCGACGGCAAGCTGCTGGCGGAATTCAAGCCGTCGAACCGCGAATGGGTGTCGCTCAAGCAGATTTCGCCGCACATGGTCGATGCGCTGATCGCGACCGAGGACCATCGCTTCTACGCGCACCACGGCCTCGACTGGAAACGCACGGCGTCGGCCGCGCTCCATACGTTCTCGGGCAACCGCCAGGGCGGCTCGACGATCACGCAGCAGCTCGCGCGCAACCTGTATCCGGACGAGATCGGCCGCGCGCCGACGCTCACGCGCAAGGTGAAGGAGGCGATCACCGCACTGAAGATCGAGGCCGTCTACAGCAAGGACCAGATCCTCGAGACCTACCTGAACACGGTGCCGTTCCTGTACAACGCGTACGGCGTCGAGATGGCCGCGCGCACCTATTTCGACAAGTCGGCCGACGAACTCGACGTGCTCGACAGCGCGACGCTCGTCGGGATGCTGAA
This sequence comes from Burkholderia sp. Bp9140, assembly GCF_003853425.1. Lineage (NCBI taxonomy): Bacteria > Pseudomonadati > Pseudomonadota > Betaproteobacteria > Burkholderiales > Burkholderiaceae > Burkholderia > Burkholderia sp. Bp9140. The sequence continues at coordinate 119,487 of NZ_QTPQ01000019.1, read as the reverse complement.
GGGCAACAGCTACTACAACCCGGTGCTGAACCCCGAGCGCGCGCTGCAGCGGCGCAACACGGTGCTCGGCCAGATGGTGAAGTACGGCAAGCTGTCGCCGGCGCAGTTCGCGCCGTTGCAGCGCCGGCCGCTGCGCATCGATTTCGAGCGCCAGAAGGAACCGCCGGGGCCCGCGCCGCACTTCGCGCAGCAACTGCGCAAATGGCTGATCGGCTGGGCCGACCGCAACGACTACAACATCTATTCGGACGGGCTGATCGTGCGCACCACGATCGACTCCCGGCTGCAGCAGATGGCGACCCAGGCGCTGACGCAGCAGGCGAACCAGCTGCAGGGCATCGCGAACAACGCCTGGAGCGGCCGCGACGGCTGCGGCACCGACAACGAGGTGTTCCGCATCTTCATGCGCGAGTCGCCCGAGTACAAGGCCGCGCAGGATGCCGGCAAGAACGATGCGGCCGCGATGAAGCAGCTCGCCGCCGACCGCGGTTTCATGCGCGCCCTGTGCAAGGCGAAGACCGACGTGCAGGCCGGCTTCGTCGCGATCGATCCGCGCAGCGGCCAGATCCGCGCGTGGGTCGGCAGCCGCGATTTCACGAACGAGCCGTTCGATCATGTGTCGCAGGCACGGCGCCAGCCGGGTTCGACCTTCAAGCCGTTCGTCTATGGTGCCGCGTTCGCGAACGGGATGAAGCCGGACGACACGTTCATCGACCAGGCGGTCGAGATTCCGTTGAAGGGCGGCGAGATCTGGCGGCCGAACGACGACGCGCCGCCGTCAGGCAAGCCGATGACGCTGCGCGACGCGGTCGCGCTGTCGCGCAACCGGATCACCGCGCAGGTGATGGAGAAGGTCGGCCCGGCGGCCGTGGCACGGCTCGCGCGCGACATGGGCGTGCGCGAGAGCCCGCTCGAGCGCGTGCCGTCGCTGGCGCTCGGCACGAGCCCCGTGACGCTGAAGGAGATGGTCGCGTCGTACGCGACGATCGCGAACGGCGGGCTGTACGCCGAGCCGCAAATGGTGACGCGCATCGAGAACCGCCAGGGCGACGTGCTCGCCGAATACGCGCCGGCGCCGCCCGAGCGCGCGCTCGACGCCGAAACCGACAAGACGCTGCTCGACGTGATGCGCGATGTCGTGACGCGCGGCACCGGCAGCAGCATCCGCACGCGCTTCGGGGTTCGCGGCGACGTGGCAGGCAAGACCGGTACCACGCAGGACAACGCGGACGGCTGGTTCATCCTGATGCAGCCCGGGCTGGTGGCCGGCGCGTGGGTCGGCTTCGACGACGGCCGCGTGACGCTGCGCAGCGACTACTGGGGGCAAGGCGCGCACAGCGCGCTGCCGATCGTCGGCGACTTTTTCCAGCGCGCGCAACGCGCCCGGATCGTCGACACGAAGTTGAGATTCGATACCGAGCCGTCGCCCGGCTGGTTCGCGTCCGTGCGCGAACGGGTGACGGACCTGGTCGACGGATGGTTCGGGCCCGAGCCGAAGACGGCACCGGCGCCGGTCAGGACGCAGCGTATCGAGCGTCAGCCCGAGGAGGCGGACGCAGCGGCTGCGTCGGCCGCATCCGCTGCGTCGGCGCCCGAGGCGGCATCCGGCGGCATCGTCGAGGAATGGGTTCCGGCGTCCGAGGTGGCGGCGTCGGCCGCCGCGATGTCGGCGGGCGCGTCGCAACCGCCGGCCGTGCAGCCGCCGGCGGCGGGGAGCAGCGCGACGAGTTCGGGCACAACGGGGGGCGGCGGTGTCGGCTCCGCACCGGCCGTCCCGCCCGCGGCTGCACCGTCGCCGGCGCCGGCCCCGACGCCGGTTTCACCCGGCGCGACCAGCGGTTCGGAGTAACGAGCCGTTCAGATTTCGCGCGATGCTGCCGTAATAACGTTGTCACGACAGCTCGCGCGGTCGCTCCGCGCCTTTCCGATGCGGCTTATCACCGATCACGTCGCGCTCGCGCGCGATGACGTCTGCACCGGCGTCCCGCTTGGCTTCGATCTCTACGATGCGGGCGGCGCCGCGCTGCTGCCCGCCGGCACCACGCTGCGCGATCCCGCGCAGCATGCCTTCCTGTTCGATCACTTCCGGCCCGTCCGCCGGTGCAATGACGCCGAGCCCGCTGCGCCGACGCACGACACGGCGCCGGCGGCGATGCGCATGGGCTTGTCGGCCGGCGCCGCGATCGGCGTCCGCCGGCGGGTCGGCACGACGCGCGTGCTGCAGCGCTGCCGGTTGATCGGGGTCGGCGCATCGGGCGCGCTGTTCGTCGAACCGCAGCCGGCGGTCGTGCTCGATTTTGCCCGCGGCGACGACGTCGAGGCGGTCGCGATCGGCCGGTCGGCGGTGTCGCGCTTCGGTGCGACGGTCGAAGCGGTGCAGGCCTCGGGCGGTGCGCCGTACATGGTGCTGTCGCCGCCGGGCTTCGTCGACCGGTTGCGCACGCGCGCGGAGCCGCGCGTGCCGGTACGGATCGCGGCCTGCTGCACGGGTGGGCCGGCGCAGGCCGACGGCATCGGGATCGTTCGCGATCTGAGCCTGAACGGATTGTCGATCGCGGTGGACCGGCCGCTCGCGGCGGCCGGCGAGCCTTTGAGCGTGCAATTGCCCTATTCGGACGGGGATCGCGTCGCGTTGCTGACGCTCGACGGCACGGTGCGCGCGGCGCACGTCGATCCGGCGACGCCGGGCTGGACGCTTCACCACGCTGCCTTCGGCGAAATGGCCACCGCCGACCGGATTTGCCTCAAGGCGCTACTGTTCGACGCGTCGTTGGGAGCAGCGGAGGCCGATCCGGTTCGCTGATGTTTCGAACGGGGCAAACGTGACAGTCGCGGCAGCCGCGGGGCGGTTGCCCGCGGTCCGATGGCTCGCTCCGCCCGGGCGGGGCATGCGAAAGCCTGCCGCAGCTTATTGGTTGCGGATGCGACGATAATCATCTGACGCATTCGACCGAATGCGCGGCAATTGTACGGATTCGGTCAACAGTGAATTTGCGATTTAAGTATTTACCCTGATAGCCGAGCCGCCTAGACTTTCATTCATGCGCAACGACTACCGAGTCCGAAGCGCCTGACAAAACAATCTGGAGGTAACGCATCATGAAATCGCTGATCAAGGCAGTTGCACTGGCCGCTCTGGTGGCCGCACCGGTCGTCTCGTTCGCCCAATCGAACCAGCAGCCGCTGACGCGCGCGCAAGTGCGTGCCGAGCTGGTCCAGCTCGAGAAGGCCGGCTACAACCCGAACGACTGGATGAACTATCCGGAAAACATCCAGGCCGCCCAGGCAAAGATCGCCGCGGCACGGAACACCGGCGCGCAGGCTGACGCAACGGGCTACGGCTCGAACCCGGCCGCGACGTCGCAGTCGGGCCAGCGCGTGACGGTGCCGGCCGCGGCCGACCGTTCGTCGGTGTACTTCGGTCGCTAAGCCGTTCGCAGCGCGGCCTCCGGGCCGCCGGCGAGACCGTATCGGAAAGCCCGCACTCGATGCCGAGTGCGGGCTTTTTTGCGTCCGAGGCCAGTGTCGCGACGGCTGACAAGCCGCCGCGCGTGCGCTAGCATCGCGGTCGGTATCGCCACGCTACGGCAGCCGCGGCGGAGGGGGTAGCGCCGGCGGGGCTGCGACGCCGCGCGCCGAGGCGCGGCGGCAAGCCCGGCACCACGTTCCACGAATCGACGAAAACAAACAGGAGCATCCATGCGTGTCTTGACCGGTCTGCTGTGCGCGCTGGCGCTGACGGCGAACGCTGCCCATGCGCAGGCGAATTGTGCGGACGCGACGGATCAGGCGACGATGACGGCGTGTGCCGATCGCGCGTACAGGAAATCCGACGCGGAGCTGAACCGCACCTACCAGGCCGTCACTGCGCGGCTGCGCGAGGCGAAGCCGCTCGCGGAGAAACTCGTGAATGCGCAGCGCGCATGGATCGCCTACCGCGATGCCGAATGCAACTTCTCCAGCGCGAACGCCGAAGGCGGCAGCGCGTATCCGATGGTCGTGTCGACCTGCCTCGACGATCTGAGCAAGACCCGCAACGAGACGCTGAAGGGCTATCTGTCCTGCGAGGAAGGCGACCTGGCGTGCCCGGTGTCGGCGAAGTAACGGCTGCGCCGCAGCCGGCACGGTTCGCCGGTTCGGTCGCCTAGACGTCGTCCGTTTCGTCGAGCAGCTTGTGCCGCATCGCGTAGCGGACCAGCGCCGCTTCGTGCGGCATCTGCATCTTTTCCAGGATCCGGGTCTTGTAGGTGCTGACCGTCTTGGCGCTCACGCATAGCGCCTGCGCGATCTCGGTCAGCGTCTGTCCGGCGGCAATCCGGCGGAACACGTCGAACTCGCGATCGGACAGCCGCTGGTGCGGCAGCGTCTCGGCCGGCTCGTTCAGGCTCTGCGCGAACTGCTCGGCCATTGCGAGGCTCACGTAGACGCCGCCCGATGCCACCTTGGTCACCGCGCCGACCAGTTCGGCGCTCGCGCTTTCCTTGGTCAGATAGCCCGACGCACCCGCGCGGAACGCGCGCACCGCGTATTGCTGTTCCGCGTGCATGGTCAGCACGAGCACGCGCAGCGCCGGCTTCTCGTCCTTGATCTGCTTGATCAGTTCGACACCATTGCGGCCCGGCATCGACAGGTCGAGCACCAGCACCTGCGCGGGCGTCGAACGAACCAGCGCGATCGTCGACGGGCCGTCGCACGCTTCGCCGGCCACCTCGAATCCGGTGGCGTTCTGGAGGATGTGCCGCAGACCGTCGCGCACGAGCGTATGGTCGTCGGCGATGAGCACCTTGATCATGTGAGGGTGGTTTCCTGTTGAACGGAGCCGAGCGGGAACGCGACGGTGATCGAGAAGCCGCACGCGAGCGCGGTATCGATCGTCACGCTGCCGCCCAGCATGTGTGCGCGTTCGCGAATGCCGATCAGGCCGAACGATTTGTCCTCGTGGGCGGTGCCGCCCGGCGCCGCGCCGCGGCCGTTGTCCGCCACGCGCAGCACGCAGAAGCCTTCCTCGATGTCGAGCAGCAGCGTGACGCGCGTCGCATCCGCATGGCGCGCGACGTTCGTCAGCGCTTCCTGGACGATCCGGAACAGCGTGGTCGCGCCCGTGCTGGTGAACGTGAGCCCGCCCGTTTCGATGTGGCGTTCGACGTCGATGCCGTAGCGGTTCGTGAAGTCGTTCGCCAGCCATTCGATCGCGGGCACGAGGCCGAGATCGTCGAGCATCACGGGGCGCAGGTCGGCCGCGATGCGCCGCACCGACGCGACGGTCGCGTCGATCAGCCGGCGCATGCCCTGCAGGTGCGACAGCACGCCGACGTCGGGCTGCGTATCGCCCGGCACGCGCAGTTGCTGCTCGACGACCGACAGGTCCATCTTCAGCGCGGTGAGTTGCTGGCCGAGGTCGTCGTGCAGTTCGCGCGCGATGCGGGTCTTTTCCTCTTCGCGCACGTTCTGCAGGTTCGCCGACAGTTCGCGCAGCTCCTCGCGCGACTGCTTCAGCGCATTCTCGGCGCGCTGCCGCTCGGTGATGTCGCGCAGCATCACCGTATAGAGCTTGCCCGACGCATCGCGAATCTGCGAGATCGACGCCTCGATCGGGAATTCCTCGCCGTTGCCGCGCAGCCCGAACAGCACGCGCTGGCGGCCCATCTGCCGCTCGGACACGCCCGTCACGCCGAACTGGTCGACGTGCTTCGCATGCGCGGCGCGAAACCGCTCGGGGATGAAGCGCGACAGCGGCGCGCCGATCGCCTCCATCGCCGACACGCCGAATACCTGTTCGGCCATCGGGTTGAAGATCACGACCGTCTGCTTCTCGTCGATCGTGATGATCGCCTCCATCGACGAGCGGATGATGCCCATCATCCGCGCCTCGTTGAGGATGCCGCGGCTGCTGGCGCCGGTATCGGCGGCGCCGGTGCGGCGCAGCAGGGCATGGACGAGCGCCGCGAACGCGAACGACGCGATCAGCCCCGCGGCGAGCACGGTGCCCGCCGCCCGCTGCGCGCCGGTCGCGCTCGGCCGGCCGTCCGCGGAATAGGCGAGCGTCAGCACGGTGCCGCCGAAGTTCAGCCGCTCGGTGCGCCGCATCAGGTCGGGCGAGGCCAATGCCTCGTCGGTCGTCGTCTCGGCGCTCGCGATCGGGTGCGGGTCGTCGCCGGCGGTCATCCGCAGGTCGAGCCCGCGTTCCGCGTCGAGCGCACGCTCGACCATGCGATTCGGACTCATTTCCGCGAACAGCACGCCGTCGGCGCCGGTTTCACCGGCGCCGGCCGGCGTGACGGCCGTGCGCGACGAAGCCGCCGCGGGCAGGAACAGCGTGAGGATGCGCGAATCGCGGGACGTATCGTCGTCGGCCGGGTGGATCCCGAGTGCGACATCGCCGGTTCGCAGCGCGCGCGCCAGCGGTGCCTGATCCAGCGCGCCGAAGTGCACGGCGGCCGAGCTCGACACCGGCGCACCGAGCGCCGCCACCGCGAGCGGGCCGGCCGGCATCGGCGCATGGCCGGCGAGCGCACTGCGTGTCGCCTGCGACAGCGGCGCATAGCCGAGCTGCCGGACCGGCGAACGCCCGCTGTCGAGATCGAGCGTGTCGGCATACCGGCGCCATTGTTCGGGCGTCATCCGCGGCGCGAGCGTGAATGCGCCGCGTGCGCTTTCGAGCACGGCGACGCCGGCTTGCAGCTCGTGGCGCAGCATCGCCGTCACGTGCGTCGTGCGGCGTTCGAAGCGCGTATGGACGGCGCCTTGCCATTGCTCGCGCACGAGCAGCGCGACGCCGAGCGACAGCGCCGCACCGGCGAACAGCGTAACGACGCCGGCCGCAAGCGGCTGGCGTAACATGGTCTGGAAGCGCGTGGGCCCTCTGGCGTCACGCGATTGGGTTCCACTGGCGGTCATTCGATGGCCATTCTGGTGTCGGGGCCGCCCGTGGCACGCGGGCAGCGCGGCAAAACCGGTAAAAACTCGCACCGGCCGCGTGCGATGTCAAATTTCAAGATGAAATTGTGCGCGTTTTGCACGTTTTTTGTAATAGGGGTCACCTGAAAATGCAGCGGCCGGGCCACGAAGCGGGCGTGCCGGCCGCGCTTGACGCGCATCAAGCGGCGCGTCGGCACGTGGGGCAGACTGTTCGGCAGGCGAGCCGGCATCGGGCCGGCTTGCGATGACGGGCCGCGATTGCGCGATGCACAACGCGTGCCCGGTGGGAGGGCGGACCATGTACAAGAGGATTTTCGTCGGGCTCGACGGCGGCCCGAGCGCGCGTCTCGCGCTGAACGAGGCGATCCGGATCGCGGCGGCGTCGGGCGGTGAGGTCACATGCGCGTATGTCGTCGAGCACCGGCCGCAGCTCGTCGACGTCGATGCGGGCTTTGCGGCCGAACGCGACGGCGACGCGGCGGCCGCCGCTGCGGCAACCCCCGTGCTCGACGACGCGAAAGCGGTGCTCGCGCAGCAGCATGTGCGGGGCACCGTGCGCGCGCTCGACGCGTACGGCGAGGACGTTGCCGCGGTGCTGATGCGCACGGCGGCCGAGGCCGGCGCCGATCTGATCGTGATGGGCACGAGCGGGCGGCACGGCTTGCGCCGGCTGCTGCTCGGCAGTGTCGCGGAATCGCTGCTGCGCGCGGCCGACCGGCCCGTGCTGCTGGTGCGGCACGACGAGCCGGCCGCGGCGGCAACCGCGTGACGAAGCGGTGCGGCGCTGAAGTGTGAGCGGTGGCGGGCAGCGGGCTGCCGCGCGGATTCGGGCTGGGTGGCGAGGGCAGCGATGCGTCCGGCGCGCTGATCGACGTGCCGCGCATCCGCCGCCCGGCGGGGGCGTTGCCGTGTCGCGACGGTTGCATCGTGACCCGCACTTCTGGCAGCATCGACCGGTGTTCGCTTCATCGTCGCGCGCCGCGTTTCGCGCGCGATCCAGTCGCCGCGTGCATGGCCGCGGCGATCGACGCAGCGGCACGCGCCGCCGGCCGATCGCATTCCCGATCGGCCGTGCCGTGCGTCGCGTGCCCGGTTTCCTACTTCACCGACGTCATCCGCCATGCCGATCTCCGCCGCCGATCTGATTCGCCAGTTCGATCTTCAGCCGCATCCCGAGGGCGGCTATTTCCGGGAAACCTACCGCGCGGCCGATACGGTCGTGCGTCCGGCCGACGGCGCGCCGCGCGCGGCGTCGACCGCGATCTACTACCTGTTGTGCGACGGTGCGTATTCGTCGTGGCATCGGATCCGCTCCGACGAGGTCTGGCATTTCTACGCGGGCGATCCGCTCGAAGTGTGGGTGCTCGACGAGCATGACGGCCTGACGATCCATCGGCTCGGCAACCCGCTCACGCATCCGGGCACGGTGTTCCAGGCCGTCGTGCCGGCCGGGCGCTGGTTCGGCGCGCGCTGCGCGTCGCCCGAACACGTCGCGCTCGTCGGCTGCACGGTCGCGCCGGGGTTCGAGTTTGCGGAGTTCGAGCTCGCGGACGCGACGGCACTGGCCGCCGCGTTTCCTGAATACACGGAATACGTCGCGGGACTCGCGCAGCGCCCCGACGCGTGAGCGTGGCGGCCGCCTCCGACGGCGGCCGTTCCGCGCGGTCCCGGCCAAACCCGTTTAGAATGCACCGTGGTGCAGGATCAGCCGCGGGCGTGCCGCGGCGATCGCTGCCTGCCGTATCGACGGCGCCCCCGTCGCACGGTCCGCATGTCTTCCAGGAGCGCCTCCGTGTGGCACTTTCCCATTGCGATTCCCTCGTCGCTCGGCCCGTGGGCCGTGTTCGCGAGCGTACTGATCACGCAGCTCGGCGTGCCGGTGCCGGCCGTGCCGATGCTGATCCTCGGCGGTACGATGGCGGCGATGGGGCAGGCGTCCTGGGCGAGCATGTTCGCGGCGGCGATCGGCGCGACGATGCTCGCCGATTCCATGTGGTTCTTCATGGGCCGCACGCGCGGCCGGCGCTTGCTGAACGGTCTCGTGCGTTTCTCGCTGTCGCTCGACACGACGCTGCGCTTCGCGCGTAATGTGTTCGAAAGATACGGCGCGCCGCTGCTCGTCCTCTCCAAATTCCTGCCGGGTCTCGGCCTCGTGTCGGCGCCGCTGCTCGGCACGACCGCGATCGGCATCGGCGTGTTCCTGTTCTGGGATCTGGCCGGCGCGTCGTTGTGGGCCGCGTTCTGGCTCGTCGGCGGCGCGGCCGTGCATGACCAGATCGTGCAGTTCGTGCTGTGGGTGCGCGCAAGCGGCGGCACGATCCTCGACGCGTTCCTCGCGATCTTCATCACGTTCCTGCTGTACCGCTGGGTGCGCCGCGTGCAGTTCCGCCGCTACCTCGCGCAGGTGCGCATCTCGCCGCCGCAGCTCGTCGAGATGATGACGTCGAACGAACCGCCGCTGATCTTCGACGCGCGGCCGCGCGCGATTCGCGAACGCGAGCCGTACCGGATCGCCGGCGCGGTGCCGGTCGATCTCGATTCGCCGGACCTGCTCGATCCCGAGCTGCTGAAGCGGCCGATCGTCGTGTATTGCGTGTGCCCGAACGAGGCCACCGCGAAGCGCCTGATCGCGAAGATGCAGCGCAAGAAAATGCTCCACAACATCCGGGCGCTGAAGGGCGGGCTCGACGCGTGGGAGAAGCACGGCTATCCGGTCGAGCCGCTGCCGGCCGATCTGGATGCGTCGCGGTATTTCGTGCGGCCGGACCACGGCGTCGCGATCGAAGGCGAATATACGGTGCGCGCGACGTTGTCCAAATAAATCGTGCGCGGCATGGCGCGCACGTCCCGATTCCGCCGCCGATTTCACGCTTCTCATTCGCGCAAAAACGGCTGGCGCCAAACCTCCGATTATTCTTATAGACCCGCCTGCCTATTGCGGACGCTTGATTGCGCACATTCGACGCGCGTTCGTTCGCGCCGAAAGCGATTGATCCCGTTGCAGCCCGCCACGCGCACAGCCGCGTCGCACGGGCCGCACGGGCGTATTCCGTGAAAGGCCCGATCCGTTTCCGGATTGCTCCGGAAAATGCCGATAATCCACGGCGATTCCAGTCGGAGTGACGCCATGCGAACCGCGCGGGTGCACCCGCGTCGACGAAGTCGTAAGCGAAAGTCGCCGCGCCGCGCGCCGTACACGCGCACGCGGCGCATCGCGGCCCGCACGGGTATTTGATCACGATCATGCACGCGCGGGCCGGACGTCATATGCTGTCTGAATCGCTTGTCCGCGCTTCGCGTGGCCATCCGCCGATTCCTGCGACCGCGCCGTCCGTCCGGCCGCCGCGTGTCGCTGCCGCGCGAAGCTCCGGTCGTCGGCCGCGACGACGCGTCCGCAAGGAGACCTTCGCCATGCAATCCACCCCGACCATTCCGATCATCATGCCGCTCGAGCGAATCGCGCTGGCCGTCGACCTGACGCCGGAGTCGCTGTCCGCCGCGCGCTATACGCGAACGCTGTTGCGTCCCGGCATGCGGGTGCGCATCGTCTGCGCGATCGACAATCCGCGTCTCGTGCTGCCCGACATCCCGCGCGTCGACGCGCTGCTGACATCGGCGCGCGAGGAAATGATGCGCGAAGCGCAGGCGACGCTCGAGCGCATCGCCGCACAGTTCGCCGGCAGTGGCGTGACCGTCGAGCAGGTGATCGTCGATACGTCGGTCACGGGCGGCACGGTGGCCAATGCACTCGCGAACGACACCTCGGCATGGCATGCCGATGTACTCGTGGTCGGTGCGAATCCGCACCACGGGTTGCTTCGGCTCGTCGAAGGCGCGGTGTCCGACACGCTGGCCACGCGGGCACGCTGCGCGCTGCTGATCGTGCCCGCCGACTATGCGCGGCCGTCGGACGGGCCGCTGCAGCGCCTGATGTTCGCGGTCGACGGCAGCGAGCCGTCGCTGCACGCGGTACGCGTCGGGCTCGGCTTCGCGGCGCCGACGACGCTCCTGTACGCGGCCTATGTCGTCGATCGCGCGGTTCGTCTGACGGATATCGTGCCGGTGCGCGCGCTCGAGGATGCGTATCGCGCGGAGGGCGAGGATGCGCTGGCGCGGATCGGCCCGCTGTTCCATGCAACGGGGAACCCGACCAAGCGCGGCATCGTCGAAACCCGTCCGACCAGCGACGACGTCGCCCATGCGCTGATGCGCGATGCGGTGCACTGGCATGCGGAACTGCTGGTGGTCGGCACGCACGGCCGGCGCGGCATCGCCGCCTGGCTGATCGGCAGCGTCGCGCGCCGGGTCGCGCATCTCGCGCAGGTGCCGGTGCTGCTCGTGCGCGGCGAGGCGTGAGGATCGCGCTGCGGCGGATGCGAAGCGGACCTTCGTTGACCTGCATCAGAAACGTCGTGCGCCTTGCGTGACACACTGACACGGCGTCCGCTTGGCGGACCCGCTGTCGTCCGTACGCGGCGTGCGCTGCGATGCGTCGGGTCCGAGACGCACGAACCGACACGTGTCCGGCGCCGTGCGACCAACCGATTTCCGGCACCGCGCCACGCATCGCGCGGCGCGTGAGCCGATCAAGCACTCTCCGGCACGAGGGTAGGCAGCCGGCGGCTGCCTTGGAACGACGGACGGGGTGGATTCCACCCCGTCCGCTTTCCTGGCCCCGTGCAGACTACTTTCCTCGCAGGTATTTTTCCCGTCGATGCCGCCGTGTGGAACGGCAGTGATGACACGTGATCGCACGACCGCGGATCGGCGTGGATCGCGGCATGCGATGCGTTGCCGCGCGCGGCGCTCGCTACCGACCGGGTGGCGCGCCATCACGCGGCCCCGTGCCGCGTCGGCTGTGTTCAGGCGCTGCCGTCAGGCGTTCACGCGGCGCATGGCGCTCGCTGGTCGCGCCGGTGGCCGGCGCCGCGGCATACGCGTGCGCGCCGACGCACGCCATGCAGCCGTCCTCGACCGCCCGGCATGCGATTGCGCAGCCGCGGCCAGCCGGGGCGCGTCTTGCGGCGCGGCCCCGCAACGACCGGCACATTGGCGTCGGCCCGCGCGCAGAGGGCAGCGGCGAACCGCTGCAGCGCGAGCACCGACCCCGCGACGCTCTGGTATTTTTCGCGGCCGATCTGCCCGTCGAGCGTGACGAGCAGGCCCGATTCGCGCGCGAGCACGAGCAACGCGTCGAGATCCGCGGGCGGGCGGATACCGGCCGGCACGCCGGGCGCGGACAGCGTGCGCGTGCGCCGCTGTCCGTCCCGGGCCGGGAAGTTGCGATGAGCCATGATTGGTCTCCTGCGTCGGACCCCGCGTGCCGGCTCGACGGCCGGCTGAGCGATGACCGGGTATGAACGCATCGTTCATGACATCAGTATCCGTCACCGACACTGCGCTGCCAATCGGCGCGCGCTGAAGTCGCTGTCAGGCATTGCGTGCGGCGTATCGGAATCCGCTGACACGCCGGACCGGCGATCGGCCGCGCCGGTGGGGGGGCGGCGGGCCGGCGGGCGATGCCCGGCACCGCGATCCGGTGCCTTCGAGCAGACGAATTGCGGCCTGCGCGCGTCGCTTGACGCAGGATTTCGGCCGGTCTAACGTCGTCAATGCATCAGCGTCGCGCAGACGGTCAATCGTCTGCGCGGTCGCGTGGTGCCGCGCCCCGGGGTGGCGCGGCAATCCTTCCAGTCGTTCGCGGGTCATGTGGGCCGCGAATTCCGCGCGCGGACCGATCCAGCGACGGATCGGTGCGGCGGCACGCAATGTGCCGTTGATCGCGCGCAAACACGCTTCGGCGCATCGCACGCCGGGCGGCCATCCAGTCTCTAAGCTTCCGGTAGCGTCATCTTTTCCTTTCGTTCCTCGACCGTCAGGAGCCCGTCGATGTCACAGGACAATTTGCTTGAATCTTTGAAGGCCGTCGCCGAACAACGCGCAATCGGCGACGACCAGTTGCGTACGATGCTCGACGACGAAGTACGTGCGTTGTCGTCCGATGCCCGCGTGCACGACTACATCCACGTGTTCGCGATTCGTCACCTGCGCGAGCGGATGCGCAGACAGGACGAACTCGAACGCGACACATCGCCCGGCACGCCGCAAGAGAAGCCGGATACGAGTCCCAGCCACCGATTGTGAGAAACGCTCGCCGCGGCCAACGCCACTGGCGCTCCCGGACCGCGGCCGGCTTCGTCCATGTAGGGCGTGCAGCGGGCATCGGCAACCGCCGCACGCACGTGCCGGCAACGCGCTTGCGTGCCGGCAGCCTTTTTCTTCACATGTTTCGTTGAATTGACGCAACGGCCTCAAGTAAGCGGCGCGAATGCCGTTTACCCGGTGAATTCGTTCACCGGGCGTTCGCGCTCCCTCACCGAGTCGTTGCCATGTTCTCGTCCATCCGGACCCGCATCCTTGCGGCGTGCGTCGCCATCGTCGTATTCGCGCTCGTTGCCACCACGCTGATCAATTACTTCATCGCACACGCGTACAACGACGACGCAATCGACCGCAACCTGACATCCGTCGCAAGCGGCCATGTGGTCGGCATCGGCGACTGGGTCGCGACAAGGAGCCGGATGATCGCGTCGCTGCAGGATGCCGCGCTGTCGCTCGATCCGCTGCCGGTGTTCAAGCAGATGGCCGCGGCCGGCGGCTTCACGAACGTGTACGCGGGCTACGCGGACAAGGCGTTTCGTTTCTCCGACCCGACCGGCATCCCGCCAGACTACGATCCGACCGGCCGCCCGTGGTACAAGCAGGCCGCGCAGGCCGGCAAGCCGGTCGTCACGCCGCCTTACGTCGACGCGGGCACCGGCAACCTGGTCGTCACGTTCGCGGTGCCGATCCTGCGTGACGGCGCGCTGAAGGGTGTCGTCGCGGCCGACGTCGCGATGGACAGCGTGATCGCGAACGTGAAGTCGATCCACCCGACGCCCGCGAGCTTCGGCATGTTGATCGACAGCAGCGGCCACGTCGTCGCGCATCCCGACGCGAAGCTCACGCTGAAGCCGGTCGCCGACGTGTCGCCCGAGCTCGGCGGCATGGGCGCCGCGTCGCTGGCCGCGGCCACCGCGCCGGTCGAAGTGCGCGTCGGCGGCGACGCGAAGCTGGTGCGCGCGCGGGCCGTGCCGGGCACCGACTGGTATGCGCTGGTCCTGCTCGACAAGCCGGAAGCGACAGCCGGGATGCGCTCGCTGCTGACCGCGTCGCTGATCACGCTGGTGGTGATCGTCGGCGTCGCGTCGCTGATCGTCGGGGCGATTACCACGACCGCGTTCCGCCGCCTGTCGCAGGTGCGTCAGGCGATGGCGTCGATCGGCTCGGGCACGGGCGACCTGACGCAGCGCCTGCCGGTCGAAGGCCGCGACGAGGTCGCCGATATCGCGCGCTCGTTCAACAGCTTCGTCGACAAGCTGAACGACGTGATGCGGCAGATCCGCGACGCGAGCGAATCCGTGCGCACGGCCGCGAACGAAATCGCCGCGGGCAACCAGGACCTGTCGTCGCGCACCGAATCGGCGGCGGCGAGCCTCGAGGAAACGGCCGCGTCGATGGAGGAGATCACCGCGACGGTCGGCCAGTCGGCGGCGGCTGCCGGCCAGGCCGACGAACGCGCGGCCGCGGCATCGCGGATCGCGTCGCACGGCGGCGTGGTCGTGTCGGACGTGGTGGCGACGATGGAGAAGATCGAGGAAGCGTCGGGCCGGATCGGCGACATCATCGGCGTGATCGACGGGATCGCGTTCCAGACCAACATCCTCGCGTTGAACGCGGCCGTGGAAGCGGCGCGCGCCGGCGAGCAGGGCCGCGGTTTCGCGGTCGTCGCGCAGGAAGTGCGCAGCCTCGCGCAACGCAGCGCGCAGGCCGCGCGCGAGGTGAAGGTGCTGGTGGAGTCGACGGTGGCGAGTGTGTCGGCCGGGTCGGGGCAGGTGCGCCAGGCCGGCGACACGATGCGCGAGATCGTGTCGAACGTCGCCAACGTGACGACCATCATCTCCGAGATCACGCACGCGGCGAACGAGCAGACGCGCGGCATTCAGGAAGTGAACCGCGCGGTCACGCAGCTCGACGAAATGGTGCAGCAGAACGCGGCGCTCGTCGAGCAGTCGACCGCGGCCGCGACCGCGCTGCAGTCGCAGGCGAACGCGCTCGCGACGACGGTCGGGCAGTTCAAGGTCGCGTGACCCGTGCCGGGTGACGCAAGTCGGGCAGGTGCGCGCCACGCGCGCGGCGACGCTCAGGCGTGGCCGCCGTCGCGCATCAGCGCAAGCCGGTTGTAGAGCGTCTTCAGGCTGATGCCGAGCGCTTTCGCCGCTTGCGGCTTGTTGCCGTCGAAGTGGTCCAGCGTCGCCGCGATGAAGCGCTGCTGCGCGTGGTGCAGCGTCGCGCCGAGCGGCAGCGCCATCGCGTCGTCCGACGTCTGGTCGGGCAGCATCGTCGGCTTCGGCAGCGTGACGTCGATGCCGTCGTCCGCGAGGATGTACGCGCGCTCGATCGTGTTGTGCAACTCGCGCACGTTGCCGGGCCACGAATACGCGCATAGCGCGGCGATCGCGGCGTCGGTCAGCCGCTTGTGCGAGCAGTGCCGCGCGTTGAGCGCCTCGACGAACTCATGCGCGATCGCCTCGACGTCGCCGTTGCGCTGGCGCAGCGGCGGCACATACAGCGCGAACGCGGCGAGACGGTAGAACAGATCCTCGCGCAGCCGGCCGTCGCGCACGGCTTCGGCCGGGTTGTGGCGGGTCGCCGACAGGATGCGCACGTCGAGCGGAACCGACTCGGTGCCGCCGACGCGCACGATCGTGTTCGATTCGAGCGCGCGCAGCAGCTTCACCTGCAGCGCCGCGGGCATTTCCGCGATCTCGTCGAGGAGCAGCGTGCCGCCGCACGCGGCTTCGAAGACACCCTCCCGCTGCGCGATGGCGCCGGTAAAGCTGCCTTTCTCGTGACCGAACAATTGCGCTTCGGCGATGTCAGCCGGAATCGCGCCGCAGTTGACCGGCACGAACGGCCCGTCGCGGCGCGCGCTGAGGTCGTGCAGCCGTCGCGCGACGATATCCTTGCCGACCCCGCTTTCGCCGGCGATCATCACGCTGGCGCGGGTCGGAGCGATTTTCTCGATACGGCCGAGCAGCGTGCGCATCGCCGTGGAGCGGCCGGACAGCCGGCGCGCGTCGGCGCGTTGCTTCGGACGGTTTGCGGATTCAGCCATAGGCGTAAGCGGGCCGTTTTGAAAATCGGCATCGCGCATTCCCTCGTTGCCATATTTATTATCGACAGCGGAAGGGCCCGGAAGGTGCCGCAATATAGAAAATTCCAATTCCCGCTGCGACACCGGAAGAAATACGCGATCGCCGCATCGCGATGCCGGCATGCCGCGGCCGGCATAGCCCATCGATGCCTTTTTACACCCGCCGAATGAAAAATCGAAAGGCGCCTGCAAGCCCGTGCCGCGCGCGGGCGGCACGCGGCCAGGCGACGCGGCAGCGACGCTGCCGGTGCGGCTTGCGCGGCGAAGTCGTCAATCGTCATACCGCGGGTACGCGCGTTGCGGCAGCCACTAGGCTCGCGCGGCACGCTTGACGGATGCCGACCGCCGAGGCGGCATCCCGTCGGGCGACGGTTGCCGGCGCGATGCAGGGAAATGATGAGGACCTTTACCCGTGGGCTGTTTCGGCAGGGCGCATGGGTCGTGCTGGCCGTCGGGCTGGCGTCCGCGCTGCAGGCGTGGGCGATTCACTTCGTCGGCGTGCACGAACCGTTTGCGCCGCTGCCTTTCTACGTCGGTGTCGCGGCCGCGGCGTGGCTGACCTCGTTCGCCGGCGGCCTGGCCGCGACCGCCGCGAGCGTGGCCGTGGTCGGCGCGCTGTGGTGGCGCGATGCGCCGCTGCCTGCATGGCTCGCGCAGGCCGGCGCCTTCATCGCGATCAGCTTCGTCGAATGCGTGCTCGTGATGGCCGTCAGGCCGCTGTTCCCAAACGACCGGCTGCGCGGGGCCGAGGGTGCGGAAGCGGACGATGCGGGCACGCGCACGCCGCGCCGGGAACCGGCGCCCGCGGCGCGCTCGCTCGACGACATCCTGCTGCGCCGCGTGGTCGATGCATCGCCCGACGCGATCATCGGCCTCGATGCCGCACGGCGCATCACGAGCTGGAACCCGGCCGCGCGGCGGCTCTTCGGCATCGATGCGGCGGCGGCGATCGGGCACGACGTCACGACACTGATCGCGCCGCGCTGGCTGCGATTGCATCCCGTTCCCGTGTCGTTCGCGAACCCGCGCATGCCCGCCGGGCCGCTCGACATCCTGTGCCTGCGCCGCGACGGCGGCTGCTTTCGCGCGACCTTCGCGGCGTCGCCGATCGTCGACGCGCAAGGCAACTGCACCGGCCTGTCGATGACGCTGCGCGAGGCGCACGAACGCCGCCGCGACGAGCGGCGCGACCTGCGCTCGTTGCGTGGTGCACGCGACGCGCGCGTGCAGGCCGACGAGTCGAACCGGCTGAAGGACGAATTGCTGGCCACCGTGTCGCACGAATTGCGCACGCCGCTGAACGTGATCTACGGCTGGGTCGAGGTGCTGCGCAGCGCCGACGGCCAGGACCTCGCGCATCAGGCGATCGACGCGATCGATCGCAGTGCGCGGTCGCTGTCGCGCATGGTCGGCGACCTGCTCGACGCGTCGTCGCTCGCGACCGGCCGGATGCGGCTCGAACGCACGCCTGTCGACCTCGTGCGCGTCGTGCGTCAGGTGGTGCGCGAACTCGGCGCGACGGCGGAGGCGAACGGTCTCGAACTGTCGACCCAGTGCGCGATGTCCAACTGCGTGATCTCCGCTGACGGCGAGCGTCTGCGCCAGGTGCTGTCGAACCTGCTGTCGAACGCGATCAAGTTCACGCCGTCCGGCGGCCGCATCAAGGTGTCGCTGACCCGGGCCGGCGCGCGCGTGCGGCTGTCGGTCGCCGATACGGGGCAGGGCATTTCCGCGGAACGCCTGCCGCATCTGTTCGATACGTTCAACCGGCCGGAAGGTGCGTCCGCGTCGCCGAAACGCGGCCTCGGGCTCGGCCTGTCGATCGTGCGCAACATCGCGCGGTTGCACGGCGGCGAAGTCGAGGCGACGAGCGCGGGCGCGGGACGCGGCACGACCGTGACCGTGATGCTGCCGGTGGACTGGGGCACTGACGATCCGGCCGACCACCCGGTGCGGCCGAGCGGTGCGTCCACGGCGGTCGCGCTCGACGGCCGGCGCGTGCTGGTGGTCGACGACGACGCGACGTCGCGCGCGAGCCTTGCGGCAGCGCTCGAAACGCTCGGCGCCCAGGTGTCGACCGCGCAATCGGGGCACGACGCGCTCGACGTGGTCGCGCAGCAGCACCCGAGCGTCGTGCTGTCCGATCTCGCGATGCCGGACGGCGACGGCTACTGGCTGCTCGACCACATCCGCCATCTGCCGGGCGGCGGCGGGCGCCTGCCCGTCGTCGCGGTCACCGCGCATGCGGGCACGGCGGACCGGAACCGCGTGATGGCCGCCGGCTTCGACGCGTATCTGTGCAAGCCGGTCGACATGCCGACGCTCGCCGGCGTGATCGTCGACGTGTCGTCTGCCGATGCGGCGGCGCGAACCGGACGGCGCCGCTGACCCGCAGCGGCATCCGCACACCCACGAGGAGGCACGATGAAGGGATCGGACCATACGCGGCGCGACGGCACCGGCGGCAGGCCGACGCGCCTCGGGCGCATGCCGCCGATCGTGCCGATCGCGAGCATGCCGAGGCTGTCGTGCGCGTGGATCGCGACGCCTCGCCACGCATCGGCTGACGCGAACGTGCGGACGAAGCTCGCGAGCCTGGCGTCGGCCGTCGGCGCCTGGATCCGCGATGCGACCCTCGCGTCCCGGATCCGGGCGGCGCGCGTCGCCGGGCGCGGGCTGACCTCCAGCGACATCGACGTGCAGGTTCACGGCCGCGTGGCCGCGCTGTTCTGGCTCGGTGCGTTGTCGATCGAGCACGTCGAGGGTGCGTGGACCGATTTCCTCACGTCCGCGCATCGTCCCGCATGACGGACCGGCAGCAGCGTTCGGCCGGGCCGGTTCGTCGACGGATACGGAGGTCCGGATGACAGCGAACGACGGGAACCCGCGCCGAGTCGTCGCGTTGGCCGGCACCGCGTGCATGCTGGTATCGGGCGTGCTCGCGGTGCTCGGCGCGCCCGCATTCATGCCGATGCAGGCGCAGGCGCAGGCGCCGCCCGCGTCGTCCGTTCATGTCGCGCCGGGTGTCATCCGCCCCGGCGAGACCGCCGACGAGGCGGACATGACGCGGCGGCCGAGCGGCATCGACGCCGAATTCGTCGACAAGGCCGCCATCGTCGGCAAGACGGTGGCGCAGGCGAGCCAGCTCGCGCTCGATCGGTCGTCGAATCCGGACGTGAAGGCCTTCGCGCGCCGGATGCTCGACGATCACGGGCGCATGAGCATGGAATTGCGCCGGCTCGGCGCGCAAAAGGGCGTGCCCGTGCAGACACGCATGCTCGTCGATCCGGCGGTGACGGTGCTGCGCACCCGGAATGGCCGTGCGTTCGACAAGGGTTATATCGCGCTGGCGGGACCGAACGCGCAGGACGCAGCGATCAGGCTCTACCAGGCCGAGGCGCGCGACGGGCGCGACCCGCAGCTTCGCGCGTTCGCGGCCAGCACGCTGCCGACGCTGAAGGCGCACTTGAGCGCCGCGCGCGCGCTCGAGCATTCGATCGCGGCTGCGCACTGAGACAGTGAGGCAGCGCACTGATCCGCGCGGCAAACCCGCGCGTCGGTCAGTGCCGCCGCGTGTCGCTCTCCGGGCCACCGGGCGACGCCTCGTAAGGTGGCGCGTCGAGCGCCGTTTCTCCTTCCTCGATCAGCCAGTACGGCGCCGCACCGTAGTATGCGTGCAGTGCGTCGGCCCACGCGGGATCGGCCATCGCCGGCCAGCGGTCCTTGTCGAAGCCCGGCGCTTCGCGCACGCGCGTGGTCGGCACCGGCAGCACGAAGCAGCGGCGCTCGACATCGAGCGTCAGCACGTTCCACGGCACCGCGAACAGCTTGTCGCCGATCCCGGGAAAGCCGCCCGACGACACGACCGCATACGCGATCCGGCCCGAGCGGACGTCGAGCATGATGTTCGTGACCTTGCCGATGTCGTCGCCGTCCATCGTCAGCACGTGGTCGTCCTCCAGTGTGCCGGCGGCCATCACGTCCGGCCCCGGCCCGCCGGCCGAACTGCCGCTGTCGCCAGCAATGCGCGCATGCGTGCGCGACGGTCTGTCCGTTGTCATCGCGTATCTCCTGGTCGAAGCGGCGCGGTGCGCGAGAATCGCGGGCCGCATGGGTGACGGGCAGCCGGTCAGCGGCGGCGTGGCAACGACACGTCCTCGAGCGTATTCGCCAGCTCGTCGCGGGCCGGGCCGCCCGCGCGCGTCGCGATGTCGCCGAGCGACACGATGCCGACGATCCGGTGCTGGGCGTCGAGCACCGGCATCCGGTGCAGTTGCACGTCGGCCATCCGCTGCTGGACGTCGCCGACGCCGTCGTCCTCGACGCACCACTGCACGGGCGCGGATGCAACGGCCTTCACGGGGGTGTCGGGGGAATGCCCGTGCGACAGTGCACGCACCGCGAGGTCGCGGTCCGTCACGATCGCGACGAGCTCGGTGCCGTCGCAGACCGGCAGCACGCCTATATCGAATCGCTGCATCAATCCAGCCGCATGGCGAATCGTGTCGGTCGGCGCGACGCACACCACGTCGCGCGACATGATCTCGTTGACGCGATACATGAACGCCTCCTTCGTGAGCGAGACGATCCGGAAGCAGGACGCGTGCCGCGTTCAAGCGGCACGCGCCGGCCCTGCGCGGCCGGGCCACGGAGAAATTTGCCAGTCGGCTTGTACATCTTCCACGGCGGCAGCCGCGGCCGGGCCGCGAGCGATGATGTCAGTGGCCGACGCCCGTCAGCACGACGATGGCGAGCACCAGCGCGCTCTCGATCGCGGCGAGCGCCGCGACGCCCGCGGCGCCGCTGACCTCGTGCCATGCACGTTCCATGCGTTTCATCAGTTCACTCCGGTTGTGCCGGCCCGGCTGCGCTGCCGCGCATCGGGGGCCGGGTGCCGCCGTCAGCCGTGATCGCGGGGCGGTGGCGGGGCGTCGGGCACGCGACGGTCGCGTTTGCCGGACGGCCTGGCGGGGTCGATACGGGTCGCACCGCCAACGGCGGGCGGATCGCTGGCCGGGAACGTCTCCTCGAGCCCTTCGTCGATACGCTTCTCCGTCTTGTCGTCGGAGGGCTTGCGCGGCGCGGCGCGGGGGAGCAGGCCGGCAGCCGGTGACACGGCGTCGCGGCGGCCGGTGGCGAAAACGGTCATGTTCGGACCTCCTTGCTGGTAACGACGGGTGCAAGCGCCATACCCGTGCCGGTGCGCGGCATGACGCTTGCAGCCGCCGGCGTGGACGAGAGGGCATCGTGATGAACGCACCCAAGGAAAGGATACGTTACGACGCGAACGTGTGCGGCGGCGATGTCAGTCACGTGCGCAGTCAAGTGTGCGAGCGGTTCGCGACCAGGAAGCGCGAATCGCGGGTCTATCGGCCCGAGCGGCGCATGTTCGACGGGAAGGACGCAGTCCGCGCGCTGAACCATGCCGTGTACGCGAGGCCGGAGTGCGTGCAGCGGGCGCGGGTCGCGCCGTGTGCGCCGTCCGATCCGTTCGCGCTCGCGGTGCGGCTCGCCGCCGAAGGGCGCCCGCTCCGGCGGGTGATGGCGGCTTACGACGCATGACCGGCCGAGCGGCTGCACCGACGATCAGGCACGCTGCTTGCGCACGGTCGCCGCGCCAATCGACACGCGCGAGCCGCCGCGCAGGAGTGACATGAACACGCGATCCATGCTGCACCGTCCCGAACCGACGCCCGACGTCGATCCCGACCCGGCGCTGCCCGAGCACGACGATCCGGTCGATCCGCCCGTGCCGCCGGGCCTGCCGCAGGGCGATCCGCCGTCGCGGCCGCCGCCGATGCGGATGCCGGGCGGGCGCAGCGAACCGCGGCCGGCCGCGCGATCACTGAAAGGAGGACCATCATGGACATTCACGTGCAATCGCCGGACAAGCGCGCGATCGCTCAGGTGCTGGGCCGCTATTTCGAGTCGCGTTCGTTGCGCTATCACATCGAGGAGTTGCCGGGCGGCGTGCTGCATATCGGCTTTCGCGCGAGCGGCCGCCCGGTCGCCGTTACCGTGTCGTTCGACGACGCCGCCTACGACACCTACACGCACTGGGACGCGAGCCAGAAGCAGCTCGCGCTCGGGCGGCTCGCGGACGGTTTCTCGCGCATGATGTCGACGCGCAGTCCGGCCGCGCTCGCCGGCGACTATCACGTCGAGCGTTTCTGATTCCGCAACCATCCGCCGACGTGTTCCTGAAACCGGCAAAGTGCCCGTGCTCAACGGGCGCTTTGCGGCTTCGCGCGCGTCGCGTAGGATGTTCGTTAATTCAGCGCACGCTACGTTCGCACCGTCGGCTGCCTGCCGTTGCAGCCGGTCGGGCTGCGACGCGCTTTCCCTCAGGTTCGTTTCGCGCAACCGACGGAGGCCGCCTTGATGATCGTTGCCCGCCCGTTGTTGTCACCCGGCACCCGCCGGTTCGTGTCCGGCCTGTCGGCCTTCGCGGCACTGGCGGCACTGGCGGCGGCCGGTGCCCGCGACGCGTCGGCCCAGACGCCTTCGCCGCTCGGCGAATGGCAATACTCGGCGGGCGTCCCGCTGCAGAAGCTGTTCAGTCCGACCGTCCCCACGTGGCAGGTCAGCGTCGGCGCCGCGATGACGCTGCAGCCGCGCTACGCGGGCTCCGATCGCTACCGCGTGATGGGCGGCCCGAACTTCGACGTGCGCTATCGCGACCTGTTCTTCCTGTCGACGGGCGACGGGCTCGGCGCGAACGTGCTGCGCGGGCCCAACTGGCGCGTGAGCGTGTCGGTCGGCTATGACCTCGGACGCCGCTCGGCCGACGATCTCGACCACCTGAACGGGCTCGACAACATCAACGCGGCGCCGGTGATGAAGCTCGCGGCCGATTACGTGATCTCGAAGGATTTCCCGCTCGTGCTGCGCGCCGATGTCCGGCGCAGCATCGGCGGCTCGAACGGCTGGGTCGGCGATTTCTCCGCGTACATGCCGATGCCGGGCAGCAACGAGCGCTTCTTCTGGTTCGCCGGACCGACCGTGTCGTTCGCCGATTCGCGCTACATGAACGGCTGGTTCGGCGTGAACCCGGGAGCGTCCGCGCGCTCGGGGCTGCCGGCCTATTCGTCGGGCGCAGGGATGAAGTCGTTCGGCGCCGGCGTGACGATGGTGTGGTTCGTCAACAAGCACTGGTTCGTGACGATCGACGGCGCGATCGAACAGCTCGTCGGCCGCGCAAGGCGCAGCCCGATCACGCAGCAGTCGACGAACGGCGTGTTCGACATGTCGGTGAATTACCAGTTCTGATCGGACAGCAGCCCTGCGGGGCGCCCGGGCGGTGCGCGGCATGCGGCATTCTTCGTCACATTTGATATGATTCCGACCTGTACAAACGTACAGTGATCGATCCCCGTGACGCCAGCCTCGCCGACGCCCCCGGCGTTTTACTACCTGACCAATTTCGAACGCGCGCTGGCCTGGCTCGGCGAGCGTTACGACGACCTGCTCGACGCGCACGAACACGCGTTTCTCGCGCAGTTCGCGCAGTTGCCGAAAGCGTCGCGCGCGTTGCTCGTGCGGATGCTGATGCGTAGCGGATCCGACTTCCGGGCGAGCAAGCTCGTGTACGACGAAATCGGCGGCACGCTCGACGCGGCCGCGCCGCTCGTCGAACTCGGCTGGGTCGATCCGGCGCCCGCGCTCACGCTCGACGCGCTGTTCGCGCTGTCGACCAAGGCCGATCTGCTGAAGGTGTTCCCGTCGCTCGCCGCGCACGCGGGCGAGCGCAAGCCCGCCTGGCTCGACCGGTTGCGGCCCGCGCACGACGTCGCGCAGCCGCTCGACGCGTGGTGCGCGCAGGCCGGCGATCGCGTGCTGCGCGTGACGGTCGGTGCGCTGTGCGACCGGCTGCGGCTGATGTTCTTCGGCAATCTTCATCAGGACTGGAGCGAATTCGTGCTCGCCGATCTCGGCGTGTTCCAGTACGAAAGCGTGCCGTTCGCGCCGTCGTCGCGCGCGTTCCAGCAGCGCGCCGACGTCGATGCGTATCTCGCGCTGCAGACCTGCCGCGAAGCACTCGACGCGTGGCCCGACGAGCTGCCGTTCGACGACCTGCTGCAGGCGATCGACGCGGTCGGCTGCGCGCAGCCGTGGCTCGCGACGCGCCGCGCGAAGCTGTTGTTCACACTCGGGCAGACCTGCGAGCGGCGCGCCGACTGGACCGCCGCGCTCGACGCGTATGCGCGCAGCGCTTGGCCGGGCAGCCGGCATCGGCGCATTCGCGTGCTCGAACGCTGCGGACGCGATTGCGATGCGCTCGCGCTGGCGCTCGAGGCGCGCGGCGGCTTCGAAAGCGACGAGGAGCGCCAGCGTGTCGAGCGGATGCTGCCGCGCCTGCAGCGCCGTCTCGGGCAGCGGGTCGAACGCGCGGGCCGCGCGCCTGACGTGCCGCGCGAAACACTCGTGCTGGTGCGCCCCGAAGCGTTCGTCAGCGTCGAATTCGCGGTGCGCGACCATCTTGCGCAACCCGATGCGCCGGTTCACTACGTCGAGAACACGCTGATCAATTCGCTGTTCGGGCTGCTGTGCTGGGAGCCGGTGTTCGCGGCCGTGCCCGGCGCGTTCTTCCACCCGTTCCAGCGGGGCCCGGCCGACCTGCACGCGCCCGATTTCGCGGTGCGTCGCACGGACGCGTTCGCCGCCTGTTTCGCGCAGCTCGAATCGGGCGCGTACCGCGACACGATTCGCCGGCACTTCACGACGAAGACGGGGCTGCAATCGCCGTTCGTGTTCTGGGGCGTGCTGACCGACGAACTGCTCGACGACGCGCTCGCCTGCCTGCCGCCGGAGCACCTGCGGCTGTGGTTCACGCGCCTGCTCACGGATATCCGCGGCAACCGGTCGGGGCTGCCCGACCTCGTCCGTTTCTGGCCGGGCGAGCGGCGCTACGAGCTGATCGAGGTGAAGGGCCCCGGCGACCGGCTGCAGGACAACCAGACACGCTGGCTCGCGTACTGCATCGCGCACGGGATTCCGGTGCGTGTCGTCGATGTCGAATGGGCCGGCGCGGACGTCGCGCAGGCCGAAGCCGCGGGGCTGTCCGCATGAGCTATGTCGTCGCGGTGCGGGCGATGTGCGAGTTCACCGCGCGGCGCGGCGATCTCGACCTGCGCTTCACGCCCGCGCCGACCGCGCTCGAGGGCATCGCCGGCCACGGCGCCGTCACGTCGAAGCGCGGCGCGCGCTACGAAACCGAGATCGCACTGTGCGGCACCTGGGGCACGCTCACCGTGCGCGGGCGCGCGGACGGCTACGACCCGGTCGCGAACCGGCTCGAGGAGATCAAGACGTATCGCGGCAGCCTCGAGGCGATGCCGGCCAATCATCGCGCACTGCACTGGGCGCAGGCGAAGGTCTATGCGCACCTGATGTGCGATGCGCGCGGCCTCGCTGAAATCGACGTCGCGCTCGTGTATTTCGACATCGTGTCCGAGCGCGAGACCGTGCTGACGGAAACGCTCGGCGCGAGCGCGCTCGCCGCGTTCTTCGCCGAGCAGTGCGCGTGCTTCGTCGGCTGGGCCGAGCGCGAGACCGCGCATCGCGCGGCCCGCGATGCGGCGCTGCGTGCGCTGACGTTTCCGCACGGGCAATTCCGCAGCGGTCAGCGCGAGCTGGCGGTGTCCGTCTATCGGGCGGCGCGCGACGAACGCTGCCTGATGGCGCAGGCGCCGACCGGCATCGGCAAGACGCTCGGCACGGTATTCCCGCTGCTGAAGGCGTGCGGCGAGGGCGAGCTCGATCACGTGTTCTTCCTGACCGCGAAGACGCCCGGCCGCGCGCTTGCGCTCGAGGCGGCGGCGACGCTCGGCGCCGGCACGCCGGCGCTGCCGCTGCGCGTGCTGGAGCTCGTCGCGCGCGACAAGGCGTGCGAGCATCCGGACCGCGCGTGTCACGGCGAATCGTGCCCGCTCGCGCAAGGTTTCTACGACCGGCTGCCGGCCGCGCGCGACGCGGCGATCGGCGCCGGGCTGCTCGATCGCGACACCGTGCGCGAGGCTGCACGCGCGCACGACGTCTGTCCGTACTACCTCGCGCAGGAGCTGGCGCGCTGGTCGGACATGGTGATCGGCGACTACAACTACTACTACGACGGCAGCGCGATGCTGCACACGCTCGCGCAGCAGAACCAGTGGCGTGTCGGCGTGCTCGTCGACGAAGCGCACAACCTGCTCGATCGCGCACGCAAGATGTACAGCGCATCGCTCGACCCGTTCGCGTTCGCGGCCGCGCGCGAGGCGGCGCCGGCGGCACTACGCAAGGCGTTCGACCGGCTCGCGCGCGCGTGGGGCACGGTCAATCGCGCGCAGGCCGGGCGCTACGCGGCGTACCCCGAGATTCCGGGGCCGATCGTGTCGGCCGTGCAGAACCTCGTCGCGGCGATCGGCGAACACCTGACCGATGCGCCGCGCGCGAACGGCGACGCGCTGCTGCGCTTTCATTTCGAGGCGATCCAGTTCGGCGTGCTCGCCGATGCGTTCGACAGCGCGTCGATCTTCGACGCGACGCTGCACGGCGAGCCGCTGCCGCGCCAGTCGGGGCTCGACGGCGTCGCGCCGGCCGGGCGCCGGCGCCGCATCCAGTCGACGCTGTGCGTGCGCAACGTGATTCCGGCCGGCTTTCTCGCGCCGCGCTACGAAGCCGCGCGCGCGACCGTGCTGTTTTCCGGCACGCTGAGCCCGTTTCATTTCTATCGCGACACGCTCGGGCTGCCGACCGGCACGGGCTGGCTCGACGTCGACGGACCGTTTCGCGCAGAGCAACTCACCGTGCGCGTCGCAAGCCACGTATCGACGCGCTGGCGCGACCGCGACCGCTCGCTCGAACCGATCGTGGACCTGATCGCCGCGCAATACGCGACGCGGCCCGGCAACTACCTCGGTTTTCTCAGCAGCTTCGACTATCTCGGACGCATCGTCGCGCTGATGCAGGCGCGCCATCCGGACGTGCCCGTGTGGGCCCAGGCGCCCGGCATGGCCGAAAGCGAGCGCGACGCGTTTCTCGCGCGCTTCGACGCGGGCGGGCGCGGGGTCGGCTTCGCGGTGCTGGGCGGGGCGTTCTCGGAAGGCGTGGATCTCGTCGGCGAGCGGCTGATCGGCGCGTTCATCGCGACGCTCGGGCTGCCGCAGGTCAACGACGTCAACGAACAGATGCGGCGCGCGATGGATGCGCGCTTCGGCAACGGGTACGACTACATGTACCTGTATCCGGGCTTGCAGAAGGTCGTGCAGGCGGCCGGGCGCGTGATCCGCACCGAGCACGACGAGGGCGTCGTGCATCTGATCGACGATCGTTACCGGCGGCGGGAGGTGCGCGACCTGCTGCCGAGGTGGTGGCGGATCGGGTGACCGGCACCGGCGTTCCTACAGCACGTTGAGCATCGCGAGCGCGGCTTCCTGCAGATGCGGGAGCACGCGCCGCACGGCCGCGTCCGTCGATTCGGCGCCGATCGGCATGTTCGTGCTCAGCGCGGCGACGACTTCGCCGTGACGGTTCTTCAGCGGCACCGCGATGCCGCGCACGCCGACCTGCAGTTGCTGCTCGATCACCGCGAAGCCCGCGTCGCGCGCATGGTCGACCTGTTCGAGCAGGCGTGCCTTGTTGGTGATCGTGTGCGGGGTGAACGGCGCGAGCTCGGTGTCGTCGAGCCACGCGCGGACGGCCTCCCGATCCGGATGATGCGCAAGCAGCACGACACCGGGTGACGTCAGCGGGGCCGGCACGCGTGCGCCGAGCACGAAGCCCGTCGTCATCACGCGCGACACGCCGTTGCGGGCGATGAACACGAGTTCCCAGCCGTCGAGCACGCTCACGTACGCCGATTCGTTCAGCGACGCGCTCAGTTGCTGCAGATAGGGCTGGACCGTGCGCGGCAGACGGGCGGAATCGAAGTACGACCAGCCGACCCGCAGCACGCGCGGCGTGAGGCCGTACAGCTTGCCGTCGGTGTACACGTAGCCGAGCGATTCGAGCGTCAGCAGGTAGCGGCGTGCGGCCGTGCGCGTCAGGCCGGTGCGGGCGGCGGCCTGGGTGGGCGTCATCCGCGCGTGCTGGCTGTCGAACGCCTCGAGGATCATCAGGCCTTTTTCGAGGCCGGCAATCCAGTCGCGTCTGTCGAGGTCGGGCTTTTTCATCGTCGGTGCGCACAGGTGGATGCGCGGTATTCGCGCGGGCGTGGGCGATTATCGCGCGACCTGCGAGGTAATGCGACATACGACGCCCCTGAGCCACCCATTCGGCCAACTGCGCGGACTCGCATTGAGGACATTCAATCATTCACGTATATCTATGGAGGCTCGCATGCAGGTCGCGAAATGGGGTAATAGCCTGGCGGTCCGTCTTCCGGCGAGTGTGGTCGACGCACTGGAGCTTCGTGAAGGCGACGATATCGAAATCGTGGTCGACCGCCCGCGCGTTTTCGCGGTGAGTCGCAAGCCGAGGCCCGACGAGCTGCTGCAGCGGTTGAGGCGTTTCAGGGGCAAGCTGCCCGCCGACTTCAAGTTCAGCCGGGACGACGCGAATGAGCGGGATTGAATCGGCGAAATCGTTCGTCGACAGCAATGTCGTGCCTTATCTGCTGTCGGAGGACGAAACCAAGGCGAATCGTGCCGAGGCGCTATTCCTTCGACGGCCGACCATCAGCGTTCAGGTACTGAACGAAGTCGCCAGCGTTTGCAGCCGCAAATTGCGGATGCCCTGGCGCGAGGTGGGGCAGTTTCTTGAGCCGGTCAGGCGCTTGTGCCATGTCGTGCCGATCACGGTCGATATACACGACCTCGCGCGAAGACTGGCGGAGCGGCACGGCCTGTCCTTCCACGACGCGTGCATCGTGGCGACTGCCTCGATCGACGGCTGCGAATATCTGTACACCGAGGACATGCACGACGGCTTGCGCGTGGCCGGTGGCCCGGTATTGCGAAATCCGTTTGCCTGAACGTCGGCGATTCCGGGCACGCCGGCGCGCAAGGGAATGACGAGGGCGGACGGCCGATACGAACCCGCCGACGGCCGACGGCCGATGGCTGAAGCTGGATCCGCGCGGCACGTCGCCGCCGCCGATCGAACGTGAAGAGCGGGAGGGGCGAATGCGGCGCGGACATCATGCGCGCCGCATCCGGCATGACATTACTCGCTGCTCGTCCACTCGACGTTCGCGCCGACCGAACGCAGGTTTTCGACGAAATGCGGGTGCGCGCGCCGGATCGGCAGCGCGTTCATGATTTCCGAGCGGCCTTCGATGCTCGCGGCCACCATCAGCAGCGCGATCGCGACGCGGATGATGTACGGGCTCTCGACGCGCGCCGGCGTCAGTTGCAGCCCGCCGAACGTGATCAGCCGGTGCGGATCGGAGAGCAGCACGTGGGCGCCGAACTTCGACAGTTCGCCGGACCAGCCGAGCGCGCCGTCGTAGACCTTGTTCCAGAACATCGCGCTGCCTTCCGCGCGCACGCCGAGCGCGATGAAGATCGGCAGCAGGTCGACCGGCAGGTACGGCCACGGCGCGGCTTCGACCTTGGTCAGGATGTTCTGCGTGAACGGCCGGCGCACGCGCAGCGGGCCGTCGCGTTCCGCGCGGGACCAGCCGTCGCGGTGCGTGACGTTTACGCCGAACTTCGCGAACGTGCGGTCGATCAGCGGGAAATGCTCCGGCGACGAGTTGCGCACCGTGATGTCGCCGCCCGTGATCGCGCCGAGCGCAAGGAACGTCGCGATTTCGTGGAAATCCTCGGCGAAGCGGAATTCGCCGCCGCCGAGCTTGCCGCCACCCGTCACGCACAGGCGCGACGTGCCGATGCCTTCGATCGCGACGCCGATCATCGCGAGGAACTGGCAGAACTCCTGCACGTGCGGCTCGGACGCCGCGTTCATCAGCGTGGACGTGCCGCTCGCCGCCGTCGCG
This sequence comes from Burkholderia sp. Bp9140, assembly GCF_003853425.1. Lineage (NCBI taxonomy): Bacteria > Pseudomonadati > Pseudomonadota > Betaproteobacteria > Burkholderiales > Burkholderiaceae > Burkholderia > Burkholderia sp. Bp9140. The sequence continues at coordinate 89,395 of NZ_QTPQ01000019.1, read as the reverse complement.
CACAGCGCGAAGTTTTCGGTGGTCGTCACCGACGCGTAGTCGAGCCAGTGATCGTTGGCCGTCAGCGGGCCGTCGGCACGGACGATCAGCGAATCGGGCGTGCGCTCGATATGCGCGCCGAAGCGCTCGAACACCTCGACGTGCGGATCGATTTCGCGCACGCCCAGCGTGCAGCCCTTCACGTCGTTCTCGAGGCGCGCGACGCCGAAGCGCGCGAGCAGCGGCGGAATCAGCATGATCGACGAGCGCATCGCCTCGGGCAGGCGGTGAACGGCCGGGTCGAACGTCGTGTTGCGATGGTGGAGCTCGAGGATGCCCGTCGTGAAGTCGACCGACACGTCGCTGCCGAGCGTGCGGAAGATGTCGAGGATCTTGCGCACGTCGGTGATGTCCGGCACGCCGACGAGGCGCAGCGGCTGATCGGTCAACAGGGTCGCACACAGAATCGGCAGGACGGCGTTCTTGTTCGCGGACGGCTTGATGTCCCCGCGCAGCGGGGTGCCGCCGTGGACGATGAGATTCGACATGATATGGGGGCGTATCGGTGACTGACGTAGGCCCCTATGATGCCATTGGTCGGCGGGCGGCGTGGAATGTTCAGAGGGGAAAAAGGGTTTCCGCGCACGGGATTGACCGTGTTTGACGTTGGGTGGGGGCGGCGCCCGTCCGGCTGGCCGGAGAGGGCAGCCGGTGCGGGAATGGCCGGCCGCGTATCGGGCCGGCCATCCGGTCATTGCGTCACTGCGCCGCCCGCATCCGCGCGGCGACCACCAGCGAGATCAGGCAGCCCACCGCGAGATAGCCGGCGACGAGGTGCCACGAACCGCCGGCCATGCTGACCAGCGCCACCGCGATGAACGGCGTGAAGCCGCCGCCGACGACGCTCGCGAACTGGTAGCCGACGCCCGCGCCGCTGTAACGGTATTCGGCGCCGAACAGCTCGGTGAAGAGCGGCTGCTGGACGCTCACGACCATGTCGTGCGCGGCATTGGCCAACAGGATCGAGAACACCACGATCCATGCGATCGAGCGCGACTCCAGCGCGACGAAGAACGGCACCGCCGACGCGAGGCCGATCAGCGCGCCGATCAGGTAGATGCGGCGCAGGCCGAAGCGGTCCGCCAGCCACGCGAAGCACGGGATCGTCACGCAGCTCACCGCGCCGACCAGCAGGCCGATGTTCAGGAACAGGTCGCGCGACATGCCGAGGTTCGTCGTCGAATAGCTGAGCGCGAACGCGGTGACGATGTACATCGTGAACAGCTCGGCGAGCCGCAGCGCGACGATCAGCAGGAACGCCTTCGGATGGCGCGTCAGCGCTTCGAGCACCGGCAGGCGCAGCTTGCGGTTCGAGTGCTCGACCTTCTCGACGAACTCCTGCGACTCGTCCATGTTCTTGCGTACCCACAGCCCGATCGCGACCAGCACGATGCTGAGCACGAACGGCACACGCCACGCCCAGGCCTTGAATGCGGCCTCGCCGAACGCATGGTTCAGGATCGACACGATGCCCGTGGCCAGCACGAGCCCGACGCCATAGCCGACCTGCACGCCGCTGCTGTAGAACGCCTTCTTCTGCTTCGGCGCGCTTTCGACGGCCATCAGCGCCGCGCCGCCCCATTCGCCGCCGACCGCGAAGCCCTGGATCGCACGCATCAGCACCAGCAGCACGGGCGCCCACCAGCCGATCGTCGCGAAGCTCGGCAGCAGGCCGATCGCGACGGTCGACAGCCCCATCAGCATCACGGTCAGCACGAGCATCCGCTTGCGGCCGAGCCGGTCGCCGTAATGGCCGAACACGACGCCGCCGAGCGGGCGGAACAGGAAGCCGACGCCGAAGGTCGCGAATGCCGCAAGCGTGCCCATGGTCGGGCTGACCTTCGGGAAGAATTCGGAATTGAATACGAGCGCGGCGACGATCCCGTACAGCAGGAAGTCGTACCAGTCGACGACGGCGCCGACAAAGCTGCCGATCGCGGCCTTGCGGGCCTGGTTGCGCGCGCGGGCGCCGGCGGCGGCGTCGAGGGTGTCGAAGGTTGGGGTCATGGCGAAGTCTCCTGGCACGGCGCATCGTGGAATCGTGGCGGCGCCGCGTCCGATGCTGCATTGAAGTCGAAGGGTGAACGGAGAATAGGGCGCGCGCCCCATCACGGCAATTGGCCGATCGGTTAAATTGCGCGATTATCGTTCGGTTGTGTGCGATTATCGAACGATTTTCGGGTTTGCACTAGGCGAGGGGCCGATATCCCGTTCGGCCAGGGTGTGCCGCCGTGAACGATCTGGTTAAAATCGGGACCATCAAAACCGCGCCCGGATCGGGCGGATGTCCGGCCGTCACATCGGCCGGGCATGCCGCCCGCACCGGGTGTCATCCCCATCGATTGCATGCCCCCGGAGACTGGAATGCCCGGCAATTCCCACCCCCTGTCCAGCGATACGCCGCCTGTTGCCGATCCGGCCGCCAATCCGCTCGGGATGGCCGGACTCGAATTCGTCGAATTCGCGGCGCCGGTGCCGGACGCGCTCGCGCAACGCTTCGAGCAACTCGGGTTCAAGGCGATCGCGCGCCATGTCAGCAAGGACGTCACGCTGTACCGGCAAGGGCAGATGCAGTTCCTGATCAACGCCGAACCCGATTCGTTCGCCGCGCGCTATGCAGAGGAATACGGGATGGGCGTCTGTGCGATCGGGCTGCGCGTGGCCAGCGCGCGGCGCGCGTTCGAGCGGGCGATCGAACTCGGCGCGTGGGCGTTCGAGGGGGAGCGGGTCGGGGTCGGCGAGCTGAAGATTCCGGCGATCCAGGGGATCGGCGATTCGCACCTCTATTTCGTCGACAGCTGGCGCGGGCGGGACGGTCAGCGCGGCGGCGTCGGCGACATCTCGATCTTCGACATCGATTTCCGGCCGATCGACATCGCGACCGCGCATACCGATCTCGATTGCGCAGGCACGGGCCTGCAGCAGGTCGACCACTTCACGCAGACGGTCGGCGCGGGGCGCATGCGCGAATGGCTCGACTTCTACCACGACCTGCTGCACTTCCGCGAAATCCACGAAATCGACGCGCACTGGCATGTGTCGGAAGAGTCGCGCGTGATGGTGTCGCCGTGCGGTGCGGTGCGGATTCCGGTCTATGAGGAGGGCACGCGGCGCACCGAGCTGATGCACGCGTATCTGCCGGACCATCCCGGCGAAGGCGTCCAGCACGTTGCGCTGGCGACCGACGACATCCTGGCGAGTGTCGACGCGCTGCGCGCGAACGGCGTCGAATTCATCGAGCCGCCGGCGCGCTATTACGACGAAGTCGATGCGCGGCTGCCGGGGCACGGCGTCGATCTCGATGCGCTGCGCCGCCGCGCGGTGCTGGTCGACGGCGAGATCGGCAGCGACGGCGTGCCGCGCCTGTTCTTCCAGACCTTCGTCAAGCGCCGGCCCGGCGAGATCTTCTTCGAGATCGTGCAGCGGCAGGGGCACCACGGATTCGGGGAAGGGAACCTCGCGGCGCTGGCCCGCGCACGCGACGCCGGCTGAACGGCAGGGCGCGCGGCAGTCGTTGCGGCCGCCGATTCGCCGCGGCCTGACCTCAAGCACCCACGGCCGGCACGCGGTTCGGCGCCGGGTCGTTCGGCGCCTTGAGCACGCACGCGGTACCCCCGGGCGTGTACATCGACACGACGCAGCGGTTGCATGACGTGCAGCCCGACTGCGCGAGCAGGCCGTCGCGCAGTCCGTTGACGAAACCCGGCTCGAACACGAGCGCGCGGGCAAGCGCCACCGCGTCGAATCCTTCGCGCATCGCCAGCGCGATGTTCTCGCGCGAGCGCACGCCGCCGAGATAGGCGAGCGGCATCCGGACGGCCGCGCGCACTTGCTTCGAATGCTCGAGGAAATACATCTCCCGAAACGCGCCCATCTTCGGCTCGGCAAGCTTTTGCAGCGCCATCGCGGCGCGGACGATCGCGTTGCCGGCGTTCGCGCGCGCATCGCCGGGCAGCGGGCTGCCGAAGAGCTGCCACACCGATTCGACGTTCATCCCGCCGCTCAGCACGAGCAGGTGCGCGCCTTCGGCCTCGAGCCGCCGCGCGATCTCGCATGCGTCGTCGGCCGTTCCACCGCCGCGCACGCCTTCGGTCACGCCGATCTTGCAGACCACGGCAAGATCGCGGCCGACCGCATCGAGCACGCGGCGCAGCACCTCGACGGGAAACGCCGCGCGACGCGCCGCATCGCCGCCGTACGTGTCGCGACGGCGGTTGTACAGCGGCGACAGGAACTGGCTCAGCAGATAACCGTGCCCCATGTGGATCTCGACCGCGTCGAAGCCTGCATCGCGCGCATGTCGCGCCGCATGCGCGAATTCGTCGGCGACGACGGTCATCTGGTCGCGCGTCATCGCCTGCTTCAGGAAGCGGCCGCTCATCACGCCGACCTTGTTGAACCCGCCCGATGCGCTCAACGGCCGTTTCGTCGACAGCGACGGCAGAAACGTGAAGCAGCCGCCGTGCGTGATCTGCGCGGATGCCGCCGCACCGTGGCGATGCACCGCGTCGGTGAGCGCGCGGAATTGCCGGACCGTCGGCGCATCGAGCCGCGCCTGGTCGACGAACGTGCGGCCGTCGTCGCTGATCGCGCAGTACGCGACGGTCGTCAGCGCGGCGCCGCCTTCGGCGATGCGCTCATGAAACCCGACGAGCGCACGCGACGGCACGCCGTTCGGCGTCATCCCTTCGTTGGTCGCGGATTTGATCAGGCGGTTGCGCAGCGTCAGCGGGCCGATCTGCAGCGGGCTGAACGCGGTATCGAGGGCGGCGGGTTCCATGTCGGGCGGGCGTCGGGAATGGGCACGGCGACCATTGTCCCGAGTCGGCGCGGGGCCGCATCGTCCACGTGGACGACCCGGTGCCGGCCGACGACCCGCCGCCGGTGCGTGGCCCGTGCACGCACCGCCTACTCGGCCGCACCGAGCTTGCGCGCCTGGCGGCGCATCCCGTCGAAGATCGCATCGGCCACGTCCGCCGGGAAATCCGCCGGAATGCGCGATGCGACGTCGGCGATCACCGGTTCCGTGCGTGCGGCCACGTCGGCCATGGCCGCGCGTACGTCGTCCTCGGTCAGGCCGACGCGGCTGCCTTGCGCGATCCAGTGACGCGGCTGGATGTCGCCGATCACGTAATGGCGATTCTTCCCGCACACGGCCATCGCGAGCCGCGCGCGTCGCGGCGGCAGCTGGTTGCGTCGCGTGCCGATGATCGGATGCGCGGACAGCACGTCGTACAGCGGCGTGCTGCGATACGTATTGCCCGGCAGGTGCGCGATGCTGAAATTCTTCGCGTGGCCGTCGATGGCCGCGAGCGCCCAGAACACGAGCTGCGTGACGAAGAAGTTCATCCGGTCTCGCGCGGCATCGACGGAATTCGCGAGGATGCCCATGATCGTCGCGATGCCCGGCCCGCCGTCTGATTCGTATTTCGCCCCCGACGGCGTGCCGGTCGCCTGGCACATGTCCTCCTGCGGCAGCCGCAGGATCCACGTGCCGTCGCGGGACGGGCGGCGGTCGAAGCGCTCGACGATCAGCGCCTTCTGGTCGTCGAACCGGCCGATGTCGCACGCGGCGACCGGCAGGCCATAGGCGGCGACGATCTTCGAGCACAGCCATTCGTTCTCCACCGACGTGCGCATGTCAGCCTGCATGTTCCCGACGCGCCCCAGCGGCAGCTTGAAGATATGCGTGGTCGGCGTGCTGCCCGACGGCAGCAGCCAGCGGTTGCCGTGGCGCAGCAGCGCGGTCTTTTCCTGCGCGCCGGCGATCGACAGCCGCAGTTCGCCGTCCGGCTCCGCGTGGCCGGGCAGCGGTGCCGCGGTCGCGTGGCGCAGCACGTCGGCGACGGCTGCATCGTCGAGCGCCGTGCCGTCGATCGCCTGCAGGTCGACCGGCGTCTCGTCGGGCGGCAGCAACTGCAGTGCACCGACGCAATCGCGGCCGATCGATGCAAGCAATTCGAACGGCGCGGTCGATCCGAGCCGGTAGCGCTGCGCGATGCGGCGGCGGATCGGCTGGCTGTCCGGCAGCAGGTTGTCGAAGTAGTCGGCGACGATCGCGCCCTGGTGCGGCTGGTTGCCGGGCGTGAACGGCAGCGATAGCGACAGCGGCCGCCCCTGCGGATCGTCGACCCACGCGGGCAGGTAGACGAGGCGCTCGACGCCGCGCCGGACTTCCCAGTATCCGACCGGGATGCCGTTCATCCACAGGTCGAGGCGGTCGAGGCGGGGGCGGCGGGCCATCGTCACCAGTCCTCCCGCTTGGTGTCCCGAGGCTTGCCGGGTGTCGCCGCGGCAGGCCGTTTCCGCGCGCCGGTGGATGGCGCCTTTGCGGCTGCCGGCGGACGGACCGGCATATCGGACGAGCCGGACGAGCGGCCGCGCGCGGCCGGTGCGCGCTTGGGCGCGGGAGCGGATGCGGTGTCGTCGGGCGCCGCTGCGTCGTCCGGCGTGCCTGGATCGAGCGCCAGGCGAACCCCGAGCACGTTCAGCACCTTGAAAAGCCGTTCGATGCTGACCGCGGACGGATGGGCTTCGAGCTGCGCGTACGACTGCTGCGTGACGCCGAGGCGGGCGGCGAGCTGCGCCTGCGTGAATCCCGCCGACTTCCGGAAGCCGACGAGGATCGGGCGCAACTGGCTCAAGGTCTGGACAGGAAATGCCATGGGCTCTCCGCGAAATGACAGGCGATCGCTTGTAATCGAAAAATACAGTCTATGGTATGTATCGTCAAAATACAAACCCGAGACTGTATTTCATAAAAACAAACGATAGCCTGTCAAATGGAGATCCATGGATCGGTGCACGAACGGGCGGCGCGCGCCCGTCAGCGCCGCGTCACGCCGCCTGCAGCGGGCTTGCCTGCACGGCGCGCGCGCTTTCCGGATCGTCGTCGCCGAGCGGGATGAACGCCATGATTTCCAGCTCGTGCCCTGACAGCGCCGGCAGCCGGAACGGGCTCGACAGCACGTTCAGCCGTCTTACGCCGAGCTCGCGCAGGATTTGCGACCCGATCCCCGTCACGCGGCCGTCGCGGCGCGCATGGCCGGCGGGCGGCGGGCGCATCGCGTCGCCGCGCATGTCGCAGTCGAGCAGCACCGCGACGCCGCATCCGGCCGCATCGATCCGCTGCAGTGCGGCGTGCAGCGGCCACGAGTGCGCGGACGGTTCGGCGTCGAGCAGGTCGAGCAGCGAATGGCATTCGTGCACGCGCGTCAGCACGGGCGTCGACGGATCGGGCTCGCCGCGCACCAGCGCGAGATGCGGTGCGCCGTGCACCGTGTCGCGATACTCGATCGCGCGGAACCGGCCCCACGGCGTATGCAGCGGCCGTTCGCCGACACGCTCGACGAGCGATTCGTGCTCGCGGCGGTAATGGATCAGGTCCGCGATCGTGCCGATCTTCAGCCCGTGATGCGCGGCGAACGCCTTCAGCTCGGGCAGCCGTGCCATCGTGCCGTCGTCGTTCATTACCTCGCAGATCACCGACGCGGGCGTGAGCCCGGCGAGCGCCGCGAGATCGCAGCCGGCCTCCGTGTGCCCCGCGCGCACCAGCACGCCACCCGGGCGCGCGGCGATAGGAAATACGTGGCCAGGCTGCACGAGATCGTCGGGGCGCGCGCCCGAGCGGACCGCCGCGCGGATCGTCCGCGCCCGATCGGCCGCGGAAATGCCGGTCGTCACGCCTTCGGCCGCCTCGATGCTGACGGTGAAGGCAGTCCCGAACGGCGTGCCGTTGTGATCGGCCATCGGCGGCAGCCTCAGCTGCTCGCAGCGCTCGGCGGTCAGCGTCAGGCAGATCAGCCCGCGCCCGAAGCGCGCCATGAAGTTGATCGCTTCGGGCGTCACGTGATCGGCCGCGATCACGAGATCGCCTTCGTTTTCGCGATCCTCTTCGTCGACGAGCAGGACCATCCGCCCCGCCCGCAACTCGTCGACGATTTCCGGCGTACTGGCGAGCGTCATTGCGCCTCCGTCGCGTCGAAGGCGCGGCGCAGCGCGTCGGCGCCGAACGTCAGCACGCGCTCGGCCGCATCGAGCGCGCCGAGCATGCTCGCGAAACCGTGCAGCTGGCCCGGCCAGCGCACGAGCGACACCGGCGTGCCGGCCTGCGCGAGACGCAATCCATACGCTTCGGCCTCGTCGCGCAGCGGGTCGAATTCCGCGCTGACGATCGTGGCCGGCGCCACGCCCGACAGGTCCGCCGCGGCGAGCGGGCTGGCGAGCGGCGATGCGCGGTCGGCACCGTCTTCGAAATACTGGCGCTTGAACCAGCGCATCGCGTCCGCCGTCAGGAAATAGCCTTCGCCGAGCGATTCGTACGATGGATGCTCGGTCGCGCAATCGACGACCGGATACAGCAGCAACTGGTGCGCGATCGCGATGCCCGAACCGCGCAACTGCAGCGCGGCGACCGCGGCCAGGTTGCCGCCCGCGCTGTCGCCGGCCACGGCAATCGCATCGGCGCGCGCGCCGAGATCGCGCGCACTGGCGGCGGCCCAGCGCACGGCATCGCATGCGTCCTGCGCGGCCGCCGGGAAGCGTGCTTCGGGCGCGAGCCTGTAGTCGACCGACAGCACGAGCGTGCGCGCCCGTTTGGCGAGGCTGCGGCACAGATTCGCGTGCGAATCGATACCGCACGCGACGAAGCCGCCGCCGTGGAAAAACACGGTCAGCGGCAATCGCCCGTCGGCGTCGGGCCGATACAGTCGTGCGGATAACTGGCGACCCGGGGCGGGAATCTGCCAGTCCTCTTCGGCGGCGATCGCATCGCCGGGCGCGAAGGCGCTGCCGCCGGCGAGGCTCGCGCGGTACGCGGGCACGGTCAGTCGATCGAAATCGATCGCGGGCGCTTGGGCGAGCGCGGCGAGCAGCGCCTGCGCCTGAGGGTCGAGCGGCATGGGAACTCCTGTCTGAATCTGATGCGGTCTGAATCAGGTAAACCCGCGTCGCGGTTTTCCCTGAGCCCGAGCCGGACGCTTGCCGGCACGGCCTGACGGGCATTCCAGCGCAGCGGGCAGGGCGCCACATCATCCGATTGGACGATGGTTCGCGCGTCCGGATGGCCAAAGCTCACCATTCAGTGAATGTCCCGATGACGCCGGAATTAAGACGCGTCTTAATCATGGCGGCGCGGATGAGTCGCACCGACAACGAGTTGCATGGAGGATGGAGCGTGCTGATGGAGACGAGATGGGCTCCGCAAGAGAGCCAGCCAACAAGCGAGGAGGCCGACATCGGCGTCGCGGATTTCAGCGAGCTGATGGCGCGCATCTACCAGGGGCCGATGGAAACGCCGCCGTGGGCGGGCGCGCTCGAGATGGTTCGCCGGCTGCTGCAGGCCAACTACGTGACGCTGATCCTGCGCGCGGCCGCGAGCGACCGCCGCGCGCCGCTGTCCGTGCACGCATCGGAGTTCGGCCCGGTCGTGCCGGTCGACGGCGAGGCGTCGTACAACAACTACTACTATTCGCTCGATCCGTTCGTCGGCCTGCCGGCCGATCGCGTGGTCACGGTCGACGATGTGTTCGGCGATACGGGCTGGCTGTCGAGCGAACTGTACAAGCAGTTCCTGAAACCGCAGGACGTGCGCTACATCCTCGGCGCGGACCTGCGCACGCCGTCGGGCGTCGAGTGCCGGTTCCGCGTGTGCCGCAATCATGCGTCCAAGCAGTTCTCCGCGCGCGACAAGACGCTCTGCGCGCTGCTGCTGCCGCATCTGAAGCGCGCGGTCGAGCTGCATTCGCGGCTCGACACGGCCGAGGTCGAACGATCGATCTACGCGAACGCGATCAACCGGATGCAGATCGGCACGATCACGCTCGACGAGAACGGCACGATCATCGACATGAACAGCGTCGCCGACGAGATCCTGAAGCAGAACAACGGTCTGACGATTGCGCGCGGCACGATCGAGGCGACCGATGCGCAGGAGAACCGCACGCTCAAGCGGCTGATCCGTCACGCGGTGATGGGACACCACGGCACGGCCGCGGCGATCGTCGAGGCGATGCCGATCACGCGCGGCTTCGACAAGCCGCGCCTCGGGCTGCTGGTGCGCACCGTGCTGCTGTCCGACTGGTCGGAGGACAACAAGCGCCGGCCGGCCGTCACGCTGTTCCTGCGCGATCCCGACCGCAAGCCGCAGGGCGCGCAGGAAATCATCCGCAAGCTGTTCGACCTGACGCCCGCCGAGACCTCGCTCGCGCTGCTGCTGACGAACGGATTGACGCTCGAGGAGGCGGCGGAGGAGTCGGGGATCAGCAAGAACACGGCACGCACGCACTTGCGCGCGATCTTCTCGAAGACGGGTGTCACACGCCAGGCGACGCTCGTGCGGATCCTGCTCGGGAGCGTGGTGCCGCTGGGGTGATCGGGGGCGGTACGTCGCATGCCGCCGCATCGATATCGAATGGATTCGTCCCCAGATACATCGACTGCGGTCGACGCGCATGCGGAACAGCGATCACGGCATCATGAACGAGAGGCTCGTGCGCAGCCGATGGCAGGTATCGGGTGTGTCAGGTCATCGCGCGGGCCGATGTCGCATGCATCGTCACGACCCGCGCGTCGAACGGCTCACCCACGCCGCCAATGCCGGCCATTGCGCGCAACCGCGCCGGATGAACCCGGCACCCGTGCGGATCACGATCGCACCGATCGCAAGCGCGGCGAGATCGTCGAGACGGCCGAGGCCGACCCACGCCGCGCTCATCGCGAGCGCCGCCAGCAACGCCGACAGTGCGTCGGCGCGCACATGCCAGCCGCTTGCTTCGAGCAGGGCCGAGCCGGTTTCGCGCGCCTTGCGCAACATCCAGCGCGACAGCGCGGCCTTGCCGGTCAGCGTGAGGACGATCAGCGCGAGCGTCATCGCGCCGGGCTGCACGACGGGCGGTGCGTCGAACCGGTTTGCCGCTTGCCAGATCATCTGTACGCCCGTCGCGACGAGCAACGCGCCGAGTCCTGCCAGCGCGAGCGGCTCGTAGGTCGGGCGCCGCTCGGGCGGCAGCCGCGCGTCGAGCCGGCACGCGACCAGGATCAGCGCGTCGGCCGCGAAATCGATCGCCGCGTGCGCGACGTCCGCAAACAGGCCGGACGAATGCGCGGACCACGCCGCGACCGCCTCGGCGGCGAGCAACAGCAGGTTGATCGCGAGACTGGCGGCGAGGGCGCGGGACGTGGCCGCATAAACGTGGGGCGTGGCGCGCGACGTGCGCTGCATGGCGTATTCGTCTGTCGAAAGCGTGGGCAGCCTCGAACGCTACCGGCCGACGATTGCAGATACGTGACAGCAGCGGGCATCGCGTGTTGACCCGCTAAACGGTCGCGCAAATCCTGCTTGTTGGAGGTGTAATAGCCAACACCGTCCGGCTGCCGGCATGCACGCAAGCGGCAAGCCGACCTCGATCGATGTGAGCGAGCTCGGCCATGGCGAAATCAGCTCAAGGCGGTGACGCCCTGATAACCGACAAACAGACCCACGACCATGATCAGCGCGCTTGAGAAGTACGGCGCCTCTCGCGCGAAATCGCCGAACCCGCCCCGGGTGGCGCGCCCGAAAAGTTAACTTGTAGAGTTTGAGACACGAAAGTAGCATTTGCTACATGAACACTGTCTCCACCTGGTCGCTCCTCGTCCTGACCCTGCCTACGGAAAACGCGACGGCCCGCATGCGGTTCTGGCGTGCGCTCAAGGCAAAGGGCTGCGCGGTGCTGCGTGACGGCATTTATCTGCTGCCGTACACGGAGGCGCGCGAAAGCATGCTGCGTGAACTCGCTGGCGCGATCGCCGAAAGCGGCGGCACCGCCCACCTGTTGCGGGCGCCAAGCCTCGACGCGTCTCAGGAGCTGGAATTTCGCGCGCTGTTCGATCGCGACGAGGATTACGCCAGCTTCATCCAGGCGCTCGCGGAAGCCCGCAAGACGCTTTCCGGCCAGTCCGCGACGGAACTGACGCGCCTGCTGCGCCGCCAGCGCAAGGATTTCGACACCATCCGGACGATCGACTATTTCCCGGGCGATTCGGCAACCCGGGCCGAAGTCGCGTTGCAGGACTTCACCGCACTCGTCGACACCGTGCTGTCGCCGGGCGAGCCGCATGCCGCGGAGCGCGCGATCCGCCTGCTCGCGATCGACGAATATCAAGGGCGCACCTGGGCGACACGTCAGCGCATGTGGGTCGATCGCGTCGCCAGTGCATGGCTGATTCGCCGTTTCATCGATGCGCGAGCCCGCTTCAACTGGCTCGCGTCGCCGGCGGATTGCCCGCCTGACGCGCTCGGCTTCGATTTCGACGGCGCCGCATTCACGCACGCCGGCGAGCGCGTGACGTTCGAGGTATTGCTCGCGAGTTTCGGGCTCGACAAGGATCCGGCGCTGCTGCGGCTCGGCGAGATCGTGCATGCGCTCGACGTCGGCGGGCCTGCCGCGCCCGAGGCGGTCGGATTCGAGGCGGTGATGGCCGGCACGCGCCAACGCACCGAAAACGACGACCAGTTGCTGGAGCAGATGGGCGCGGTGCTCGACGCGCTGTACGCACACTTCGCATCGAATGGAAAGGGAGAAACCGGGGGACGTTCATGACCACGACCATCGCCACCAACGCACCGGCCTACTCGCTGGGCCAGTTGGTCGCCTACATGCTGCGGCTCGGTACCTTCGGCTTCGGCGGCCCGGTCGCGCTCGCCGGCTACATGCGCCGCGATCTCGTCGAACGGCATGGCTGGATCACGGAAGCGGACTACAAGGAAGGGCTCACGCTTGCCCAACTCGCACCGGGGCCGATGGCCGCCCAGCTCGCGATCTATCTCGGCTTCGTCCACTACCGGATTCTCGGCGCGACCCTCGTCGGGCTCGCGTTTGTCCTGCCGTCGTTCCTCATGGTCCTTGGGCTCGGCTTCGCGTACGCGCACTTCGGCGGCCTGTCGTGGATGCAGGCGGTCTTCTACGGGGTAGGCGCCGCCGTGGTCGGCATCATCGCGATGAGCGCCTACAAGCTCACCACCAAGACCGTCGGCCAGGACAAGCTGCTTTGGGCCATCTTCCTGACGCTTGCCGCCGTGACCTTCATCACGGAGTCGGAAATCGCGTGGCTGTTCATCGTCGCCGGCCTGATCGGCTGGCTCTGGCGCGCCCCGCCAAAATGGCTGCACAAGGGCGGGCTGAACGCGCTCGCCGGCGTCAACCTGCCGGCAGCCAGCGGCCTGCTGAGTGGCATCGATCTGCCGCAACTCGCGCAGATCGGCGTGTTCTTCGCCAAAGCGGGCGCGTTCGTGTTCGGGTCGGGGCTCGCGATCGTGCCGTTCCTGTACGGCGGGGTCGTGACCGAACATCATTGGCTCAACGACAAGCAGTTCGTCGACGCCGTCGCGGTCGCGATGATCACGCCGGGGCCGGTCGTGATTACGGTCGGCTTTATCGGGTACATCGTGGCGGGCCTGCCCGGCGCGTGCGTCGCCGCCCTCGGCACGTTCCTGCCTTGCTATCTGTTCACCATCATTCCTGCGCCTTACGTGAAAAAGTACGGGCACCGGCCCGACGTCAAGGCGTTCGTCGACGGCATCACGGCGGCGGCCGTCGGCGCGATCACGGGTTCCGTGCTCGTCATCGCGAAGCGCTCGATCGTCGACATACCCACCGCCGCCGTCGCCGTGGCGACCGTCCTGCTGCTGTGGCGCTTCAAGAAGCTGCAGGAGCCGGTGATCGTGACCGCCGCGGCACTCTTCGGGCTGGTGGCCTACCCGCTGCTCCACCATTGACTCGCATTTCCGGGAGTTGACCATGACGTACGAGATGAAAGCGTTGTCGTGCGATCCGACTCGTGGCTGACGATGGCAGGCTGATCGTCAGCCGCCCGGCCGGCGACGAGGACGAAGAGGACGACGACTGACCGTTCGGGCACATCGTCCACGTCCTCCGCACCGCCAGACAGGCGCAGTGCCGTGCAATGGATTGTGCGCGTGAACGACTGATGAGCGATTGCACGGGAACTTCCCTGCATTCGGACAGGAGGAGCGCCATGAAATGGATCACGCGTGAACGGCCGAAGATCGATCGAATCGCCTGCCCATGGCTGATCGCCCGGTTTATCGACAAGGCCCCCGAGTTCCTCTACGTCCCGGGGACGGACGTGTTGCGCATGGCGGAGGAAACGGGCGCGATTCCGTACGACGTGCCTGGTGTCGAACTCGGGCACCATGATGAGTTCTGCAGCTTCGATGCGTTCCTCGACAAATACCAGCTGCATGAGCCGGCCTTGCTCAAGCTTGCCACGATCGTGCGCGGTGCGGATACCGGGCGGCTCGATCTCGCGCCGGAAGCGACGGGCCTGTATGCCATCTCGATCGGGCTTTCCGGGAACTTCGCCGACGATCACGAGCAGCTACGGCACGGGATGGTGATGTACGACGCGCTCTACGCGTGGTGTCGGCGTGATGCACGTGCCTAGCGGCCGCGTGGCCATCTCGTTCGCAATGCGTCTTTCGCGCCGGCTCCTTCCGGCCGGTGTCGAGCATGCCGCGTGGATCATCCTCGCGAGTCGTGGTCTGCGCGGGTTCTGTGACGGCTTCATCGCGGTGCTGCTCCCCGCGTATCTGCTGTTGCTCGGCTTCGCGCAGGTCCACGTGGGCTTGATCAGCACCTCGACGTTGATGGGGTCGGCTGTCGCGACGATCGCGGTCGGCATGGTGGCCAGCCGCTTTCCGCACCGCCGGGTGCTGACGCTCGCCGCCGTCCTCATGGCCGCGACCGGCATCGGCTTCGCCAGCCTGTCGACCTTGTGGCCACTGCTCGTGGTGGCCTTCGTCGGCACGCTCAACCCGAGTTCAGGCGACGTCAGTCTCTTCCTGCCGCTCGAGCAGGCCCGTCTTGCCGAAGCGGCGACCGGCGACGCGCGAACCGCGCTGTTTGCACGCTACAGCCTGGTCGGCGCCGTGTCGGCCGCATTGGGCGCACTCGCTGCAGGCCTGCCGCTCTGGCTTGCCTCGCACACCGGGATGTCGCCGCTGGCCGCGATGCGCGCGATGTTTCTCGTTTATGCGGTGACGGGCCTCGCGGTGTGCGCGCTGTACGCCCGATTGCCGCGTACGGCATCGCACGCGGCCACGGTCACGCCTCCGCTCGGGCCATCGCGGCGCATCGTCACGCGGCTTGCGCTGCTGTTCAGTGTCGACGCGTTCGCGGGTGGCCTCGTCGTCAACTCTCTGCTGGCGCTCTGGTTGATGCAGCGCTTCGGATTTTCCGTGAGCGCGGCGGGCCGGTTCTTCTTTTGCACCGGACTGCTTGCCGCAGGCTCCCAGCTCGCAGCGGCACCGCTCTCACGCAGGATCGGCCTGCTCAACACCATGGTCTTCACGCACATCCCGTCGAGCGTCTGTCTGATCGGCGCGGCGCTGGCACCGTCGCTGCCGCTGACGTTGACGCTTCTGCTCATGCGCAGCGCGTTGTCGCAAATGGACGTGCCGACGCGAACCGCTTATGTGATGGCCGTCGTCACGCCGATGGAGCGCCCGGCCGCCGCCAGCTTCACGTCCGTGCCGCGCAGCCTCGCGGCCGCGATCGCACCGACGCTGGCTGGCGGCTTGTTCGGCCTTGGCTGGCTTGGCGCGCCGCTGGTCGCATGCGGTGTGCTGAAGATCGTATATGACCTTTCGCTGCTGGCCGCTTTCCGCCACATCAAACCGGACGAAGGGGGCAGGCCATAGGGGATATCCGATCAAGACATCGGCGCTCCACGAATCTCAACATTATAGAAATAATGTCAAATTCATCTCGGCTGGCGATTGGATATCAAACGGTTTACGTTATATTATTCACGAAATTCCAGACCAAACCGCCATGTCCGACTTCGTTGCCGACGAATCCCGCCTGATCGCCGAAATCGATCGCCTGAAGGCCGATTTCCCGAAAACCCGCGAGCTGTATCGCGAGGTCTGCGCGTTGATGTTCTTCCGCTTCGGCATCACGCCCACCGCGAACCGCCTGTATCAGCTCGTGCGCAAGGGCAGCATGAGCACGCCGACGGCGGTGCTCGGCGAGTTCTGGGTCGAGTTGCGGGAAAAGAGCCGCATGCGCATCGAGCATCCGGACTTGCCGGCCGATCTGCAGGCGGCAGCGGGCGAACTGGTCGCTGCGTTGTGGAGCCGTTCGAGTACCGATGCCGCCGCGGCACTCGATGCACTGCGCGCCGAAGTCGAAGCCGAGCGGACGTCGGCGAAAGCGGAAGTCGCCGCACTGCAAGCCGACCTGTCCCGCACCGAAACCGCGCTGGAGCAACGCACGAGCGCGTTGCTGGCGGCCCAGGTGCGCATCCAGGAACTCGAGCAGGCAAGGGCGGCCGACGAAGCGTCGCGCCGCGCGCTGCAAGCGGAAGTCGAACGGCTGAAGCTGGACAATGCAGAAGCCGATCGCGCGCTCGCGCAGGCGCGCGCCGATTTCACGTCGCAGCTCGACCGGCTGCGCGACGATGCAGGCCGGGCCGAGGAGCGCTTGCGCGCATCCGAGAAACGGGCGCTTCAGGAGATCGACCGCGAACGGCTCGCGGCCGCACGGCTGCAAAAGGAACTCGACGCGGCCACCACGCGCGCCGAACAGCGCGATTCGCAGCACCGCAAGGATCTCGCGGCGCTGCAGGCGCAACTGGCCGACACGCAACACCGCTGCGGCATGCTCGAAGGCCAGCTCGACGGCGCTCGCGCGGCCAATGCCGCGTATGTCGGCGAGCTCGACGCGCTGCGAGCCGAACGCGCGGCCCGCGCGCCCGTGCGCCGGGCGCCGGGTCGACCTGCCGGCGGCAGCCTGCGTGCGGCGAAACCGGTCGCCAGGAAGCGCGCTCCGAAGCCTGCGTGACATGGGCGCGACGGTGCGGCGACAACGCATCCGCGACGCGGTGCGATTCAGGTAAAGTGCCGCTCAATTCGCCGGCTCGACGTTACTAGACGACCGGTCTAATCGTTGCTAACATACGCCATCATGAATGCATCTTCAGGCGCCGAAGTCCGCCAGCACATCCTGAATATCGCGAAGCCGATCATGCTCCACAAGGGGTTCTCGGCGGTCGGTCTGAACGAGATTCTCGCCGCGGCGGGCATCCCGAAGGGCTCGTTCTACCATTACTTCGGCTCGAAGGAGGCATTCGGCGAGGCGCTGCTCGAATCGTATTTCGAAGGCTATCTCGAGCATCTCGACAACCTGCTCAAGCATCAGGCCGGCACGGGCGCGCAGCGGCTGATGACGTACTGGGGCAACTGGCTGCACACGCAGTGCGCGGACGATCCGGAAGGCAAGTGCCTTGCGGTGAAGCTCGGCGCGGAAGTGTCCGACTTGTCGGAGGCGATGCGCGCGGTCCTGCGGCGCGGCACCGGCCAGATCATCGAGCGGCTCGCGGGCGGGATCGAGGCCGGGCTGGCCGACGGTTCGCTGAGCGGCGTCGACGATCCGGCCCATTCGGCGGCGATTCTCTACGAACTGTGGCTTGGCGCAACGCTGCTGGAGAAGATTCACCGCAACCGCGCGCCGCTTGAGCGCGCGATGCTCGAAACACGGCGGATGCTGAACCTGCCGCCCGTCGAGCCAGATGGAGCGCAGTCGTAACCCGGGCGCGCACAGGCGCGCCTTGTTTTTACGTGAGCCCTAGACGACCGGTCTACTCACACTGAAGTCCCATTGCGTGACCCGCGAGGCTGCGGCTCCGCCGGCTGATTCGCCGGCACGGCCGCGGCCGCGCGCATCACGGTGGTCGAACGTTGATCCGATCGTGCCCGTGGCACGTCCATTCCTGTTGACGGAGGTTCCCATGCCGCAAAGCAAGGCAGCAAACCGCAGAATCATCCTGAACGCGCGCCCGGTCGGCGCACCCACCCCGAACGACTTCCGTAGCGAGACCGTCGACGTGCCGGTGCCAGGCGCCGGCCAGGTGCTGTTGCGCACGGTCTGGCTGTCGCTCGATCCGTACATGCGCGGCCGGATGAGCGACGCGCCATCGTATGCGCCGCCGGTCGAACTCGGCGACGTGATGGTCGGCGGCACGGTCAGCCGTGTCGTCGCCTCGAACCTGAGTGCGTATCGCGAAGGCGACCTGGTCGTCGCGGGCGGTGGCTGGCAGGACTATTCGCTGTCCGACGGCAGCGATCTGATTCCGCTCGGCCCTGACTTCGCGCATCCGTCGCAGGCACTCGGCGTGCTCGGCATGCCGGGGTTCACCGCATACACCGGGTTGCTGAAGATCGGCGAGCCGAAGCCCGGCGAAACCGTGGTCGTCGCCGCCGCGAGCGGGGCGGTCGGCGCGGTGGTCGGCCAGATCGCGAAGCTGAAGGGCTGCCGCGTGATTGGTGTCGCGGGCGGCGCCGACAAGGTCGCGTACGTGAAGGACGCGCTCGGCTTCGACGCCAGCATCGATCATCGCGATCCGCAATTCGCGGCCAGGCTGAAGGAAGCCTGCCCGAACGGCATCGACGTCTATTTCGAAAACGTCGGCGGCGCCGTGTTCGACGCGGTGTGGCCGCTGCTCAACGATCATGCGCGCGTGCCGGTGTGCGGAATCATCGCGCATTACAACGACGCGGCATACGACGACACCGCGGTGTCGAGCGGCCGTGACCGCGTGCCCGCGCTGATGGGCACGATCCTGCGCAAGCGCATCCGGATGCAGGGTTTCATCATTCTCGATCATTATGCGACCGGCTACGCGCCGTTCCTGAAGGAAATGAGCGAGTGGATCGCGCAGGGCAAGATGAAGGCGCTCGAGGACGTGGTTCCCGATCTCGCCGATGCGCCGAATGCGCTGATCGGCTTGCTCGCCGGCAGGAATTTCGGCAAGGTCGTCGTGCGCGTGGGGCCGGACGAACTGGCCTGACGCGACGCGTCCGTTTGCACGCTGGCGTCACCCGACGCCGGCCTATGGCATGCTCGATTCCATTTCCCCAAGGAGTGAAAAACATGGCGCTTTATGTGATGGCCTCGGTGTTTCCGAAACCCGAACACGCGCAGGCCGTCGAGGCCGAATTGCGCAGCATGGTCGCGGCGACCCGCGTCGAACCCGGCAACCGCCGCTACGACCTGTTCCGCGAACAGGACGGCTCGCCGGCACTGCACCTGTTCGAAATCTACGACGACCAGGCCGCGTTCGACGCGCACCTCGCGAGCCCGCACTTCACCGCGTTTCGCATCAAGTCGGCCGACTGGTTCTCGGTGCCGCCCGTCATCAAGGTGCTGTCGGGCATCGACGCGGCCGAATAACCCGCATTGAATCACCGCCGCGGCTCGTCCGACGGGCCGCACGGCAGCCGCTGCGTGCCGAGCAGTGGCGATGAACAACCCGGCGCGCCGGTCGCGCCGCTTCCCCGATACACCGGACCCGGAGGCTGAATGGTCACCCTCAACATCAACGGCGAGAACCGCACGGTCGACGCCCCCGACGACATGCCGCTGCTGTGGGTCCTGCGCGACGTCGTCGGCCTGACCGGCACGAAATTCGGCTGCGGGATCGCGCAATGCGGCGCGTGCACCGTGCATCTCGACGGCGTTGCGGCGCGTTCGTGCGTGCTGCCGGTCGCGGCCGTCGCGGGCCGCAGGATCACGACGATCGAAGCCGTCGGCGCGACGCCGGCCGGGCAGAAGGTCCAGGACGCGTGGCGCGAGCTCGACGTCGTCCAGTGCGGCTACTGTCAGTCCGGGCAGGTGATGGCGGCCACGGCGCTGATCGCCTCGAACCCGAACCCGAGCGACGCCGACATCGACGCGGCGATGGCCGGCAACATCTGCCGCTGCGGCACGTACAACCGGATTCGCGCGGCCGTGAAGCACGCCGCCAAGGGGAACTGACATGTCGCGAGGACTGATCGACGCAGGTCGGGCCGGCGCGGGCGTGTCGCGCCGTTCGTTTCTCAAGGCGGGCATGTCGCTCGGCGCGGCCGCGGGCGGCGGCCTGCTGCTCGGCTTCAGCATGCCGGCGGCGGGCGATGACGCGCGGCGCTCGGTGATCGGCGGCGACGCGGACGAACGCGCGCGTGCCGGCGTATTCGCGCCGAACGCGTTCGTGCAGATCGACCGCAGCGGCAAGGTCACGCTGGTGATGCCGAAAGTGGAAATGGGCCAGGGCGTCTACACGGCGCTGCCGATGCTGATCGCCGAGGAACTCGAGGTGCCGCTGTCGAGCGTCACGCTCGACCATGCGCCGCCGAACGAGAAGCTGTTCCTCGATCCGCTGCTCGGCGGACAACTGACGGGCGGCTCGACGTCGGTGCGCTACGCGTGGGAGCCGCTGCGCCGTGCAGGCGCGACCGCTCGCACGCTGCTGGTTGCGGCGGCGGCGAAGCAATGGCATGTCGATCCGGCCGCCTGCCGCGCGGAAAACGGCGAAGTGCGGCACCCGCCGAGCGGCCGGCGTGCTTCGTACGGCCAGCTCGCCGACGCCGCGTCGAAGCTGCCGGTGCCGAAGGACGTCGCGCTGAAGCAGCCGGCCGATTTCAAGCTGATCGGCAAGCCGGTGAAGCGGCTGGATTCGCCGGAGAAGGTCGACGGCACCGCCCGGTTCGGGCTCGACGTGCGCCTGCCGGGCATGCTGTACGCGGTGATCGTGAACAGCCCGGTGTTCGGCGGCACGGTTGCGAGCGTCGACGAGTCGGCCACGAAGAAGATTCCCGGCGTGCGCCAGGTGGTGCGCGTCGACAACGCGGTCGCGGTGGTCGGCGATCACACGTGGGCCGCGAAGCGCGGCGCGGCGGCGCTCGTCGTCAAATGGAACGAAGGCGCGGACGCGAAGGTGTCGATGAAGGACATCGTCGCGGATCTCGCGCAAGCCGCAGCCAACGGCAAGGGTGCCGTCGCGCGCAAGGAGGGCGACGTCGGCAAGGCGTTCGCGAACGCGAAGACGCGTGTCGATGCCGTCTACGAACAGCCGTTCCTTGCACACGCGACGATGGAGCCCGTCAACTGCACGGTGCAGGTGCGCGCCGACGGCTGCGAGATCTGGGTCGGCACGCAGGTGCCGACACGGGCGCGCGATACGGTGCAGCGGCTCACGGGGCTGGCACCCGACAGGATCGTCGTGCACAACCATTTGCTTGGCGGCGGCTTTGGCCGGCGGCTCGAGACGGACATGATCGGGCAGGCCGTGAAGGTCGCCAGGCAGGTCAACGCGCCGGTGAAGGTCGTGTGGACGCGCGAGGAAGACATCCAGCACGACATGTACCGCCCGTACTACTACGACAAGATCTCGGCCGGCCTCGACGCGAACGGCAAGCCGGTCGCGTGGCAGCACCGGATCGTCGGCTCGTCGATCATCGCGCGCTTCGCGCCGCCGGCGTTCAAGGACGGCGTCGATCCCGACGCGGTCGAGGTGGCTAACGACCTTCCGTACGACCTGCCGAACCAGCTCGTCGACTACGTACGCCAGGAGCCGCGCCACATCCCGACCGCGTTCTGGCGCGGCGTCGGGCCGACGCGGAGCACGTTCGTCGTCGAGAGCTTCATCGACGAACTGGCCGCACAGGCCAAGACCGACCCGGTGCAATACCGTCGCGCGCTGCTCGACAAGACGCCGCGTGCGCGCAACGTGCTCGACGTCGCGACGAAGGCGGCCGGGTGGGGTACGCCGCTGCCGAAGGGGCAAGGGCGCGGCGTCTCGGTAATGCACGCGTTCGGCAGCTTCTTCTCGATCGTCATCGACGTCGCGGTGGCGGACGGCGAAGTGCAGGTCAAGCGTGCCGTGTGCGCGGTCGACTGCGGGATGGCCGTCAATCCGGGCACGATCGAGGCGCAGGTGCAGGGCGGCATCATCTTCGGGATCACGGGCGCGCTGTATGGCGAGATCACGATCGAGGACGGCCGCGTCGTGCAGAGCAACTTCACCGACTACCGGATGATGCGCATCAACGAGACGCCGCCGATCGAGGTTCACCTCGTCAAAAGCGGCGAGGCGCCGGGCGGAATCGGCGAACCGGGTACGGCGGCTACCGCGGCGGCCCTGTCGAACGCGATCTTCGCCGCGACCGGCAAGCGGCTGCGCAAGCTGCCGGTCGGCAGCCAGCTGAAGACGGCCTGAGGAGAGGGTCGAACCATGCGAAACCCCACCCTGAACCGCTTGAACCGCGTCGCTCATACGCTCCGCGCATCGATGATCGCGCTCTCCGCGCTGATGGCCGGCCCGGCGGCGCATGCCGCGCAATCGGCGCCGGCCGACGGCGCGCTGGTTGCACGCGGCGCGTATCTCGCGAAGGCGGGCGACTGCGTGGCGTGCCACACCGCGCCGCGCGGCACGCCATTCGCCGGCGGCCTGAGGATGGTCACGCCGATGGGCGCGATCTACACGACCAACATCACGCCCGACCCGGAAACAGGCATCGGCGGCTATACGGAAGCCGAGTTCGCGGGCGCGCTGCGCCTGGGCGTTGCGAAGGACGGCCATCGCCTGTATCCGGCGATGCCTTATCCGTCGTATGCGAAGCTGCGCGACGACGACGTGAAGGCGCTGTACGCGTACTTCATGCACGGCGTCGAGCCCGTGAAGCAGGCGAACCGTGCGTCCGAGATTCCGTGGCCGCTCGACATGCGCTGGCCGCTGGCGCTGTGGAACGCGGTGTTCCTCGACACGAAGCCGTACACCGACAAGCCGTCAAGGGATGCGATGTGGAACCGCGGCGCGTATCTCGTGCAGGGGCTCGGGCATTGCGGGTCGTGCCATACGCCGCGCGGCGCCGGTTTCCAGGAGAAGGCGCTGGACGAAGGTGGCGCGGCGTTCCTGTCGGGCGCGCCGATCGACAACTGGTTCGCGTCGAACCTGACCGGCGAGCCCAATACGGGGCTCGGACGCTGGAGCGACGCGGAGGTCGCGCAGTTCCTGAAGACCGGCGCGAACCGGCATGCGACCGCGTTCGGCTCGATGGTCAGCGTGATCAACCACAGCACGCAGGCGCTGACCGGCGACGATCTGGCGGCGATTTCCCGCTACCTGAAGTCGTTGCCGGCGGCGGGCGGCACGGGCGCGCCGCCTTACCGCTATGATCCGAAGGCGACGCAGGTCGCGCTGGGCCGGCCGGCGAACGATCCGGGCGCAAAGGTGTATAACGCTTACTGCCTGCATTGCCATGGCGCGGACGGCCGCGGCTACGCGCCGCTGCTCGCGCCGCTCGCCGGCAACCCGAACGTGCTCGAGGCCGATGCATCGTCGCTGATCAACGTGACGCTGAACGGCAGCGAGTCGCTCGTGATCGGCGGCGTGCCGTCCGCGTACCCGATGCCGGCGTTCGCGAACGAGCTGAACGACCGGCAGATCGCCGACGTGCTGACGTTCATGCGCGCCGGCTGGAACAACAACGCGCCGGCCGTGCAGGCGGCGGACGTCGCGAAACTCCGCAAGGCGACGGCGGCCGCGCGCTGAGCGCGGCCGAACATGGCGGATGACGACGGGCAGGCGTGCCGCGTGCCCGTCGTCGAACATTGCCGGATGCAGCGCACCCGGCAACGCGGCTCTTTCTGTCAACCGGCGCGCGGCCGTTTGCGGCAGCGCGCGTTTTATCGACGTAAAACTGGGGTGTCTGGATGGCTAACGTGACTTATACGGATACACAACTGCTGATCGACGGCGAGTGGGTCGATGCCGCGAGCGGCAAGACGATCGACGTCGTGAATCCGGCGACGGGCAAGACGATCGGCAAGGTGGCCCACGCGGGCATCGCCGATCTCGATCGCGCGCTGGCTGCGGCGCAGCGCGGTTTCGAAGCATGGCGCAAGGTGCCCGCGCACGAGCGCGCGGCGACGATGCGCAAGGCCGCGGCGCTGGTGCGCGAACGCGCCGACACGATCGCGCAGCTGATGACGCAGGAGCAGGGCAAGCCGCTGACGGAAGCACGCGTCGAAGTGCTGTCGGCAGCCGACATCATCGAATGGTTCGCCGACGAAGGCCGCCGCGTGTACGGCCGGATCGTGCCGCCCCGCAATCTCGGCGCACAGCAGACGGTCGTGAAGGAGCCGGTCGGCCCGGTCGCGGCGTTCACGCCGTGGAATTTCCCGGTCAACCAGGTCGTGCGCAAGCTGAGCGCCGCGCTCACGACCGGCTGCTCGTTCCTCGTGAAGGCGCCGGAAGAAACCCCGGCATCGCCGGCCGCGCTGCTGCGCGCGTTCGTCGATGCGGGCGTGCCGGCCGGCGTGATCGGCCTCGTGTACGGCGATCCGGCGGAAATCTCGTCGTACCTGATTCCGCATCCGGTGATCCGCAAGGTGACGTTCACGGGCTCGACGCCGGTCGGCAAGCAGCTCGCCGCGCTCGCCGGCCAGCACATGAAGCGCGCGACGATGGAACTGGGCGGCCACGCGCCGGTGAT
Source organism: Burkholderia sp. Bp9140 (assembly GCF_003853425.1). Classification (NCBI taxonomy): domain Bacteria; kingdom Pseudomonadati; phylum Pseudomonadota; class Betaproteobacteria; order Burkholderiales; family Burkholderiaceae; genus Burkholderia; species Burkholderia sp. Bp9140. The sequence continues at coordinate 65,040 of NZ_QTPQ01000019.1, read as the reverse complement.
CGTCGCCGAGGATGCGGACGTCGCGCTGGCGGTGAAGGCCGCCGGCGGCGCGAAGTTCCGCAACGCGGGCCAGGTGTGCATTTCGCCGACGCGTTTCCTCGTGCACAACAGCATCCGCGACGAATTCACGCGCGCGCTGGTCCAGCACGCCGAAGGGCTGAAGGTCGGCAACGGCCTCGAGGAAGGCACGACGCTCGGCGCACTGGCAAACCCGCGCCGGCTGACCGCGATGGCGTCGGTCGTCGACAACGCACGCAAGGTCGGCGCCAGCATCGAGACCGGCGGCGAACGGATCGGCTCGGAAGGCAACTTCTTCGCGCCGACCGTGATCGCGAACGTGCCGCTCGAAGCGGACGTGTTCAACAACGAGCCGTTCGGCCCGGTCGCCGCAATCCGCGGTTTCGACAAGCTCGAGGACGCGATCGCCGAAGCGAACCGTTTGCCGTTCGGGCTGGCCGGCTACGCGTTCACTCGTTCGTTCGCGAACGTGCACCTGCTGACGCAGCGTCTTGAGGTCGGGATGCTGTGGATCAACCAGCCCGCGACGCCGTGGCCGGAAATGCCGTTCGGCGGCGTGAAGGATTCGGGCTACGGGTCGGAAGGCGGGCCGGAAGCGCTGGAGCCGTATCTCGTCACGAAGTCGGTGACGGTGATGGCGGTCTGACGACCGTTCGACCGCGTCGACCGCATGCGTGCCGCCGTTTGCGCGGCGCGCACGGCAGGTTGCTCCTGGCCGGACGTTCTGCCCGGCCTTGTTATTTCTGGTCCTTTCTGCTTCGTTCGCTGTCGGTTTTGCCCGGTCATGGCGGTCGCTTCCGTCGAGCACGGGACACACGGCGCCCGCCGCTCAATGCCGACTGCTGCCGCGATAGCTTTCCACCTCCGCGTCGTACGCCGCGAGAAACGCCTTGCCGAACACCGACGCGAAATCGTCCTCGATCGCGAACACCGTGTCGCGATGGGTCGCCGCGTAGCGATCCCACATCCTCGCCTTGTAGAGCGCGGGCACCCGCTTCTCGTACCAGCGCATCGCATCGTCGCGCTCGCGCAGCCGCTGCGGCGAAAAGCGCGTCAGCAGGTCCATGAGCGCGGCGCGCATGCCCGCGACCATGCCGATCTGGTGCGCATGCAGATCCTGGAACGCGTCGCTGACCGCGCTCTGCGGCGACATGAAGCCCGGCAGCGGCAGTCCGAACATCTGGCGCAGCACGGCGCCGCCGTCCGGCAGCAGCTTCAGCGGGTTGTTCTCGCGATCGAGCAGCATCGTCATGTGCGCCTTCACCTCCCGCTTCAGGATGCTGCGCGACGACAGCAGCTCGACCGTGCCGTTCGCGAACAGCGCCAGCAACTGCCCCGCGATGTACAACTGTTCAGCCGACCACTGATGCGATTCGGCGGCGGTATCGAGTCCGGCGCCTTCGAAGAACGCGTTCAGCAGTTCGTCGGGCGTCGGCACGCGGCTAGCCTGCGGTGCAGGTGCGTCGGCCGGCCGCGGCCCGGCGTGCGCTGCCGCCGGTTGCACGCGCACATGCTGCGTCCACTCGGGCGCGTGGTCGGCCTGCGTCGCGGACGACTCGCCGCGATCCGCCTTGCCGCGTTCGGCCGGTGACGCCGAACCCGATCCAACGATATCGGGCGACGACTGCGCGAACAGGTCGAGCGGATCAGTCGACAGCTGATTCAGGTCGCGCTGCGATGGCGCCGATGGCGCGGTGCGGCTTGCCGGCTGCCCAGCCTCCCTGCGCGCCGTGCCGGACCGGGTGCCGGCGTCCGCCGCCTTGCCGCGCGGGACGAGGCGATCCTGCAGCAGGCCCCACAGCCGGTTGCCGGCGCCTTTCGTCTCGCCGTGTGCGCGAGCGGCCATCTCCGGCGCGCCTGGCTGGGCGGGGCTGGCGTTGGAAGCGGAGGGCATGTCGACGACCGGCGCCTCATGTCCGTCGTCACGCTCGGCCCGCAGCACGTACGGCCCGATGCGGATGATGTCGCCGGTATTGAGCGGGCGCTCCTGCGCATAGCCGACGGGCTCGCGATTCACCTCGATCGTCGACACGCTGCTCAGGTTCTTCAGCAGGCACGCATCGTCGCCGACCTGCAGCAGGGCCTGCAGCCGGGAGACCTGCCGGGTGTCGTCGCGCAGCACGAGATGGTTGTCGGTGGCCCGCCCGATGGTGCCGCCGGGCGGGTGGAACACGACGGCGTCATAGGAGTCGCTTTCGACCGGCTCGCCGGCGTGTTCGATCACGATCAGTTGCATGTCATACGTCGCTCGGTCATGAAGCGCTCGCAGGGAAACCGGTTCGGTCAGGATGACGACGCATGTCTGCGGCGCGCGAATTCGAACGCGGGCCCCCAGATCGGATGCCCCTTCTCGGCGGGGGACAAGTCGAAGCGCGGGTTGAGGTCCAGAATCTTCGAGAATTCCGCGCGGCACGGCGCGATACGGTTCGTCACGCAGTAGCTGAACGCGAGCAGCTTGTGCGCGGCGACCTGCGTATCGGTATCGGCTCCGTCGATTTCCTGCGCATGGCTCAGGATCGCGATCGTGCGTCCGTAGTCGCCGGCGCTGTAGGCCGCGCGCGCGCTGTCGACCGCGGCGCGCGCCGCCGACTGCGTGGGAGACGTGCTGCACCCGCCGACTCCCAGCAACAAGGCGCCGAGACAAATCACGATCGATGAGCGGCCTTTCATGTTGAAATGAAATATTTGCGTAATTGGAAGGTGGCGCACAAGCGCTGTTGGATTTTAGTGCCAATCATGCCGGCCGATGCCGCCGTTACTTTTTGTTTCAATTGGCGAATTGCGTTCGAGTTACCACTCAAATCAATTCCGGCTTTTCGACTTGTTAATCCATAAAATCGATTCTATAGTTCGCTGTGCTTTTGGGATTCGTCAGTTGTTTGCTCTGCGCCCGTCAATGGTCGAAACGGCGGGCCGTCCATTCGGGCAATGCAAACAGCCGCGCACGACCCACGGGGCGTAAGCCACCCACCGTCGACAGCCGGCGAGCCTGGGTTCCGCGTCCATACAGCAAGTGTCCATGCAATAGAACCGGGCCGCCGCGGCGAACCGGTCGGATTAACACGTCTTCTCAAAATGACTGAAATCAATTCAACCCATCGTCATCTCCCCAATTTCGATCCCGGCTCGTAATTGGCGATTTGACCCGGCTTTTTACAAGGATAAATTGCCGAATACAATTCAAGCGAAAGGATATGCAAGCCACATAATTACCGGTCAATTAATTGTCCCTTTTTAGTCCGGAACTCCGGTTTCGCGTATGGAAACTGGCGGGGGGATTATTGCGCTGCGAGGGTGAAATATGCGATGGCGGTCGAGCGGGTTCATCGTATTGGGATGTGCATTGCTGTTGCCCGGATGCGGCGCGACGGAGCGTGCCGCCGCAGTGCCGTATGCGATCACGGTCGACGTTGCGCCGGACGTCAACCCTGACCTCAACCGCAAGCCTTCGCCGATCGTGCTGAAGGTGTTCCAGCTGCGCGCGGCGTCGGCGTTCGATGGCGCGGACTTCTTCTCGCTCCAGGACAAGCCGGAGAACATCCTCGGCGCGGACCTGCTCGGCACCGATCGCGTGATCCTGCGGCCGGGCGAGTCGCGCACGCTGCACTACCGCGGCAATGTCGAGGCCGGTGCGATCGGCGTCGTCGCCGAATACCGGATGCTCGACAGGAACCGCTGGCGCCTGACGGTGCCGCTGCCGCGCGCCAAGCAGCTCAACGCATACAAGTTCTGGCAGACGTCGCCCGGCGAGCTCAAGCTGTCGATCGCGGTCAGGAACGGCGGTCTCGCGTTGAACGACGCGCGGGGGCGCCCATGACGGAACCGACCATGTCCGCCACGCCGGTCGTCGCACTGCGTCAGCGCGTGGTGTGGACCGAGGGGATGTTCCTGCGGCCGCAGCATTTCCAGCAGCTCGAACGGCACTGGGAACGCTACGTCGCGCTGCGTTGCGTGCCGCTGCAGGGGTTCTACTGGGGTTTCGACACGCTCGAGATCGACCGTGAGCAGCTCGCGCTCGGCAAGGTCGCATTGCGCGCGGCGGCGGGCGTGATGCGCGACGGCACGCCGTTCGACCTGTCGCATCCCGATGATCTCCCCGAACCGCTCGACGTGCCGGCCGATGTGAAGGACCCATTGGTCGTGCTCGCGCTGCCGCTGTGGCGCGGCGGTGGCGAGGAGGTGTCGTTCGGTGCCGACGCGGCCAGCGGCGGCGGCCCGGACGTCGCACGCTACGTGGTGCGCGAGTACGAAGTGGCTGACGCGAACGCGGTCGCGCTCGGCCCCGCGCTGCTGCAGACAGGGCGCCTGAACGTCCGGCTGATGCTCGACACCGAGCTGACCGGCGACTGGCATGCGCTCGGCGTCGTGCGGATCGTCGAGCGGCGTACCGACGCGCGGCTGCTCGTCGACGACGGCTACATTCCGCCGCGCCTGGTCGCGCAGCGCGATGCCGCGTTGCTGGCGTACACGCGCGAACTGCACGGACTGCTGACGCAGCGCAGCGAAGCGCTGGCCGAGCGCCTGTCGGAACCGGGGCGCGGCGGCGTGTCGGAAGTCGCGGATTTCCTGCTGCTGCAACTCGTGAACCGCTATCTGGCGCTGACCTGGCATGCGCAGCAGGATGTCGCGACGCATCCTGAGGCGCTGTTCCGTGACTGGCTGAAGCTCGCGTGCGACCTCAGCACGTTCACGGCGGCCGGCCGGCGCCCGCAATCGCTCGCGGTCTACGTGCACGACGACCTGCGCACGAGCTTCGCCGAACTGATGACGGAGCTGCGCCGGTCGCTGTCGACGGTGCTGGAGCAAAACGCGATCCAGATCGAGCTGCGCGACGCGGGCAACGGCATCCGGGTCGCGACGCTCGCCGATCCCGCGCTGCGCGACACGGCCGGCTTCGTGCTCGCGGTGCGCGCGGACGTGCCGGCCGACAGCCTGCGCGCGCGGTTTCCCGCGCAGGCGAAACTCGGCCCGGTCGAGCGGATCCGCGACCTGGTGCAGTTGCAGCTGCCGGGCATCACGATGCGCCAGTTGCCGGTTGCGCCGCGGCAGATCCCGTATCACGCGGGTCATACGTACTTCGAGATCGACAAGGGCGGCGACCTGTGGAAGCAGCTGGCGCGCTCCGGCGGTCTCGCATTTCATTTCGCCGGCGAATTCCCCGGGCTCTCGATGGAGTTCTGGGCGATACGCGGGTGAGGGCGGGGCAGCGCGATGAATTCTTCCTCCGATTCGATTTCCGCCGGCGCCGGCGGATTCGTGCCGCCGAATCCGGGCGGCATGCATCCGGCCGCGGCGTCCGGCGCGGCCGGGCCGACGGCCACGCAGCCGCGCCCGGGCCGCTGGGCCGCGAGCGGCACGAACCCGCTCGTCGCGGCCGCGAACCCGCTGCTCAACCTGGTGCCGCAGATCCGCTCGACCGTCCATCATCCGAATCCGGCGTGGCTGCGCGAGCATCTCGTCGTCGAGATCCGGCAGTTCGAGGCGCGCGCACAGGAAGCCGGCGTGCCGTCGGAGGCGATCATCGGCGCGCGCTACTGTCTGTGCACGGCGCTCGACGAGGCAGCCGCGCTGACGCCGTGGGGCGGCAGCGTGTGGTCGTCGCACAGCCTGCTCGTGTCGTTCCATAACGAAACCTGGGGCGGCGAGAAGTTCTTCCACCTGCTCGAACGCCTGTCGCAGCAGCCGCGCCAGCATCTCGACCTGCTGGAGCTGCTGTATTTCTGTCTCGCGCTCGGTTTCGAAGGCCGCTACCGGGTGCTCGACAACGGCCACGCGGAGCTCGACGCGCTGCGCCGGCAGCTGGCCCACACGATCCGCTCGGTGCGCGGCGAATTCGATGCCGCGTTGTCGCCGCACTGGCGCGACGTCGTCACACGCGACGTGGCGCGCCGCTTCGTCGTGCCGCTGTGGGTGTGCGCGGCGCTCGCGTTGCTGATCGGCTTCGGCGTGTTCGTCGGTCTGCGCGTCGCGCTGGCCGGGCATTCGGACCAGCTGTTCGCGTCGATCGACGGGCTGCACGTGCCGAAGCTGCAGCCCGCGCAGGCGCCGCCGCGCCCGGCGCCGGTGCCGCGCGTCGCGAAGTTCCTGGCGCCCGAGATCGCGGCCGGCCTCGTGGCGGTGCGCGACGACGCCGATCGCAGCGTGATCGTGCTGCGTGGCGACGGGCTGTTCAAGTCCGGCTCGACGTCGGTGATCGACCGTTACGCGCCGGTGCTCGCGCGGGTCGCGGATGCGCTGAACCAGGTGCCCGGCAACGTGCGCGTGACCGGCTATACCGACGACACGCCGGTGCATACGGCACGCTTCGCATCGAACTGGGACCTGTCGCGCGAACGCGCGGAGGCCGTGCGCGGCATGATCGCCGCGCGCCTCGACCATCCGGAGCGGCTCGCGGCCGAGGGGCGCGGCACGCTCGATCCGGTCGCGCCGAACGATACGCCCGCGAACCGCGCGCTGAACCGGCGCGTCGAGATCACGCTGCTGCCGGCGCCCGGCAGCGCCGCCGTCGGCGCGACGCAGGGGGCGCACTGACATGAACCAGGCTGTCGCCCGTTTCGTCCGGCCGTTGCCGTCGCGGGAGATCTGGACCGTTGCCGGTCTGGTCGTGCTCGCGTGCTTCGTGTGGCTCGCCGGGCCGCTGTTCGCGTTCGCCGAGGTCCGGCCGCTCGAGAGCGCCTGGGCGCGCGCGGTGACGATCGCGGTGCTGTTCGGCGCGTGGGGCGCGCGCGTCGCGTGGCGAAGCTGGCACGCGAGCCGCCTGAACGCGCAGTTGCTGAACCAGCTGCGTGAAGCCGCGCCCGGGCCGGCCACCGCCGACGATCCGGCGAAGGCCCAGCTCGACGAGCTGCGCAGCCGCTTCGACGAGGCCGCGACGCTGCTGAAGAAAGTCCGCTTCGGGCAGGCCGATACCGCGCGCAAGGGGCGGGCGCGCTGGTTCGACCGGATGTCGCGCCAGTATCTGTACCAGCTCCCGTGGTACGTGTTCATCGGCGCGCCGGGCTCGGGCAAGACGACCGCGCTCGTCAATTCCGGGCTCAGCTTTCCGCTCGCCGAGCAATTCGGCCGCGCGGCGATTCGCGGCGTGGGCGGCACCCGGCACTGCGACTGGTGGTTCACGAACGACGCGGTGCTGATCGACACGGCCGGCCGCTATACGACGCACGAAGGCAATCGCGCGCTCGACGAAGCCGAGTGGAAGGGCTTCGTCGAGTTGCTGAAGAAATACCGCACGCGCCAGCCGCTGAACGGCGCGATGCTGACGATCAGCGTCGCCGACCTGGTCGGCGCGTCGGAAGCCGAGCGTACGCAGCACGCGATGGTGCTGCGCAAGCGGCTGCTCGAACTGCGCGCGCAGCTCGGCATCCGGTTTCCGGTCTACCTGCTCGTGACGAAGGCCGACCTGCTGGCCGGCTTCGCCGAGTATTTCGGCGGCTTCGGCCGCGCGGAATGCGCGCAGGTGTGGGGTTTCACGTTCCCGCTCGCGCAGAGCGAGGCGCCGGGCTTCGACCTGCGCGCCGCGTTCGACCGCGAATACCGGCTGCTGCACCAGCGGCTGAATGACGGGCTGCCCGAGCTGCTCGCCGCGCAGACCGATGCGCGCCAGCGCGAGATGGCGTACCTGCTGCCGCAGCAGGTGGCCGACCTGCAGGACATGCTCGGGCAGTTCGTCGCCGAAGTGTTTTCCGTGTCGAGCTTCGAGCCGATGCCGATGCTGCGCGGCGTCTACCTGACGAGCGGCACGCAGGAGGGCACCGCGTTCGACCGCGTGATGAGCGGCATCAAGCGCTTCCTGAAGATCGAGGGCGTGCCGCCGGTCGCACAGGTCGGCTCGACCGGGCGCAGCTTCTTCCTGAAGTCGCTGCTGCAGGAGCACATCTTCCGCGAAGCCGCGCTCGCCGGCAGCGACCTGCGCTGGCATCAGAAGCGGCGCGTGCTGCAGATCGCCGGCTACGCGCTGCTTGCGCTCGTGAGCGTGGCCGTGCTGGCCGCATGGCTGCGCAGCTATTCGAACAATCGCGCGTATCTCGACCGGATCGCGCAGCGCGTGCCCGCCGTCGATGCGCAGATCGCCGGCGCGAAATTCTCGGATGCGGCCGACGTCGCGCGGCTGCTGCCGGTACTCGACGCACTCGGCGGGCTCGCGAATGCCGGCGGCGTCGACCGGTCGCATCCGCCGCTCGCATACCGCTGGGGCCTCTTTCAGGGCGAGAAGATCGACGAGGCCGTCGACGCCGTGTACCGGCGCGCGCTCGACGACGTGCTGCTGCCGATCGCCGCGCGCCGGATGGAGGCCGCGCTGAGTGACGCGCGTCCGGACGAAACCGACTACGCGTATGCGGCGCTGAAGGCCTATCTGATGCTGTACGACAGCGCGCACTACGATCCCGCGTTCGTGCAGGCCGTCGTCGACCTGGAAATGGAGCGCTCGCTGCCGCCCGACTTCTCGCCGGCCGAACGCTCGGCGCTGCGTGCGCATCTCGCCGCGTTGTTCGGCAACCGGGTGGCGGTGTCGCCGTATCCGATGAACGAGCGGCTCGTGGCCGACGTGCGCGACCGGCTGCGGCAGGTGCCGTTCTCGCAGCGGCTGTACCGCCAGCTCACGCGCACGCTGCGGCCGGCGACTGCCGCGTTCGATTTCAGCGTCGCGCGCGCGGTGGGGCCCGACGCATCGCTGGTGTTCCGCCGCCAGGGCGGCAAGCCGCTGTCGGAAGGCGTGCCGGGCCTCTATACGCGCAACGGCTATCGCAACGTGTTCTCGCCGCGCCTTGCCGGCGAGGTCGACGCGTACGGGCGCGAGGAGGTGTGGGTGCTGAACCTCGGGCTGTCCGAGATTCCCGGGCCGAACGACGCCGCCGCGTGGGCGCGCGACATCCGGCAGCTGTACCTGAACGACTACCTGAAGATCTGGGACGACCATCTCGCCGACATCAAGCTGCAGCGCACGGCGACGCTTGCGCAGAGCATCCAGGTCGCACGTGCGCTGTCGTCGGCGGATTCGCCGCTTACCCGGCTGATGATCGCGCTTGCGCGCGACACGGCGCTCGGCGATGCGCCGGGCGGCGCGCGCAATCTCGCGTCGCGCGCACAGGACAAGGTCGACGAGGCGCGCAGCTCGCTGTCGCAGATCTTCGCGGGGCAGGGCGCAGGCGACGCGAATCCGTCCGCGGCGGCGCCCGCGAGCCCCGAGCAGGTGGTCGACAGCCACTTCGCCGGGCTGCGCGCGTTCGCGCCGGGCAGCGGCGACCAGGCGCAGGCGTTCGACGCGGTGCTGAAGTCGATCGACGCGCTCTATACGTACCTGACGGCCACCGACGATGCGCTGCGCAGCGGCGCCCAGCCGCCGCCGTCCGACGCGCCCGCGCGGCTGCGCGCGCAGGCCGGGCGGCTGCCCACGCCGTTCCGCGACGTGCTCGACGACCTGTCGAACGTCGCGAACGGCAGCGTCGCGACCGTCGAGCAGCGCAGCGTCGCGCAGCGGGCCGGCGCGAACGTCGGCGACTTCTGCCGGCAGGCGATCGTCGGCCGCTATCCGTTCGCGCGCGGATCGTCGCGCGACGTCGCACCGGCGGATTTCGCGCAGATGTTCGCGCCGGGCGGCCTGATGGACGATTTCTTCCAGAAGAACCTGCAGTCGATCGTCGATACGACGTCGCACCCGTGGCGTTTCGCGAACCGCAATGCGGATGCCGATCCGTCGGCGGCCGCGATGCTTGCGTCGTTCGAGAAGGCCGCGGTGATCCGCGACGTCTATTTCGGCGGCGGCGCACGCACCGCGCAACTGAAGGCGCAGATCCAGCCGCTCGAAATGGACCCGTCGATCACGGAGATGGTGCTCGACGTCGACGGCCAGATCGTCCGCTATGCGCACGGCCCGCTCGTGCAGAGCGCGGTGGACTGGCCCGGCCCGCGCGGCAGCAATCAGGTGCGGCTGCAGGTGTCCGCGCAGGCCGGCGCGACCGACGGCTTCACGACCGGCGGGCCGTGGGCGCTGCACCGGCTGTTCGACCGCGCCGCCGTGTCGGCCGGGCGCGGCTCGGACCAGATGATCGCGCGCTTCACCGTCGACGGCAAACCGCTCGTGCTGCAGGTGAATGCGGGCAGTGTCCGCAATCCGTTCAGGCTGCCCCAGATGGAGTCCTTTACATGCCCTCCGAAGCAATGAGCCGCCTCCCGCCGCTCGCGCGCGCCGATGGCGACGCCCCGGCCTGGTACGGAAAGATTCCGGGCGCCGGCGACTTCGTGAACAGCCGTCTGCCGCACGCGCTCGCGCTCTGGTGGGAGCTCTGGCTTCAGCCGGGAATGGCCGCGATGCGGCAGCTCGGCCCGGACGAGATCGCGCGCCACTACACGGTCGCGCCGGTCTGGAATTTCCTGGTGCCGGCGGGCGCCGGCGCGTCGTGCGTGCAGGCGGGCTGTCTCGCGCCGAGCTGCGACCGCGTCGGGCGCTACTACCCGGTGATCGTGACGCTGCCGATGCCGGCGGCCGACGGCTGGAACGGGCTGCCGGACGCCGCCGACGCGTTCTACTGGCAGGCCGGCCATGCGCTGCTCGACGCGATCCGGCATGCGCGCGCGCCGGCCGATCTCGAGCAGGCGCTCGAGCGCGTGCGGCTCGCGCCGGGCGGCGGGCTACCGGCGGAAGGCGTCGACGGGATGCCGGCGACGCTGCCGGAGCGGCCGGCGCTCGCTGCATGGCCCGGGCTGTCCGGCTATTTCGATCCGCACGGCGGGACGAGCTTCTGGTGGACCAATCGCGCCGACGGTTCGCCGCTGCGCACGCATGCGCATACGGGTGTGCCCGACAACGCACTGTTCCTGACGCTGTTCGGCGGCTAGCGGCCGGCGGCGGGCCACACGGATGCGGTATCGCGAGGTGGACATGAAGGACCCTTCATCGAGAGACAACGAGCACGACACGGCAACCCGCGGCGACGCGCCCGAATTCACGGTGCGGCCGCTGCCGCTCGGTCATCGCCTCGGCGAGCTGCAGCTCGACGAGGTGCTGGGCATCGGCGGTTTCGGCATCGTCTACCGCGCATTCGATCGCACGTTGCGGCGCGCGGTCGCGATCAAGGAATACATGCCGTCGATGCTCGCGACGCGCGGCGGCGACTACACGGTGTCGCTGCGTTCCGAGCGGTTCGCGCAGGCGTTCGACGCGGGACGCGGCGCGTTCCTGAACGAGGCGCGCCTGCTCGCGCAATTCGACCACCCGGGGCTCGTCAAGGTGCTGCATTTCTGGGAGAGCCACGGCACCGCATACATGGTCATGCCGTTCTACGAAGGGCGCACGCTCAAGCAGCTGCTCGACGGCGGCGTGCGGATGAGCGAGACGCAATTGCGCAACATCGTCGGCGCGCTGCTCGGTGCGCTCGACACGCTGCATCGCGCGCAATGCTTTCATCGCGACGTCGCGCTCGACAACGTGCTGATCCGCCCGAACGGCAGCGCGATCCTGCTCGACTTCGGCGCGGCACGCAAGCGGATCGGCGATCTCGTCGACGACGGCGCGATGATGATCAAGCCCGGCTACGCGCCGATCGAGCAGTACACCGACGATCCCGCGTTCAGCCAGGGGCCGTGGACGGATCTCTATGCGCTCGGCGCGGTGATGCACGCGATGATCACGGGCGAACTGCCGCCCGCGGCCGTCGTGCGCAGCATCAAGGACACGTACCGGCCGCTCGCGTCGCGCGAGTTGCCGGCCGGCGAGGTGTACAGCCCGGCGTTCCTCGCGGCGATCGATCACGCGCTGCAATTGCGGATCCCGGATCGGCCGGAGTCGGTCGCGGCTTTCGCGGCGGAACTCGGGTTGCGGGATGTCGATCGGGCCGGCGGCGGGTATGGTGCGGCCGTCGCGCCGCCGTCTGCCGCACCAGTTGCCCCAGCTGCCCCAGCTGCCGCCAGCGACAAGCCGGAAGACGGCGCTTCGTCGGCGTCGAAGGCGGCTGCGGGGGCGGGGGCGTCGTTCGCTTCTTCTCCCGCTTCTTCGTCTGTATCGCAAGCGTCGTCGCCGTCCGCGAAAACGGGGAGCCCCGAAGGGCGTGAAGGTAATGGGGAACGCGCAAAGGACGCGCAGCGGGCTCAGCAGTCAGCGTCGAAGCCCGAAGCGCATGATGGCGCCGGCATGCGATCGGCAAGCGACGGGACGGACATCGGGCAGCGCAGTGCAACGGCTAGCGGGAACCTGAACGGAACGGCAGGGCCGATTGCTGGTTCTGCTGGTTCTGCTGGTTCTGCTGGTTCTGCTGGTTCTGCTGGTTCTGCTGGTGCCGCTGGTGCCGCTGGTGCATCCACATCGGCATCCTCGTCAGGCGCATCGCCCCCGTCCCGCGCCCCGCGCCGCCCGTCGTTCATCCCGGCCGGCAACCGGCGCATACCCACCTACGTGGGTGGCGCGCTGGCCGCGCTGATCGTTGTCGGCATCGCCGCAACCTATCTGTCGCGACCCGCGCGTGTCGCAAGCGAACCGGAAGCCGGCGCAAGCCAGCCGCTGGCCGGCGCCGCGTCCTCGGCCAGTGTGCCGGAAGCGATGCTCGCCCAGCATGGTCCGACGCCGATCGTCGTGCCGCCGTCGAGCCTGCCGGCCGGATCGTCCGCGCAGGTGCCGCCGCCATCGCTGGCCGCCGCGCCCGCCAGCGCGCCTGCAGTCGGGACCGCCGCGTCCGCGCCGCAGGTCGCGACGCCCGCCACGGCCGTCGCGGGCGCCACGCCGTCGCAAGCCGGTTCGAGCTCGACGATCGCGCCGGCCGGCAGCCTCGATGCGTCGGAGCGCGTCGTCAACGTGCCGCCGTCGGAGGCCGCCGCGTCGCCGTCGACCGCACCGGCGTCGCCATCGGACGCCGGCATGGCCGTCGCCGCAGTCAGCGCGCCGGCCGCAGAGCAGCGTCCGCCGAAGCAGGAAACCGTCCAGGTGCGCTTCAACGTGCGCCCGTGGGGCGACGTGTACGTGAACGGCGCACGGCGCGGCGCGAGCCCGCCGCTGCGCTCGGTGTCGCTGACGCCGGGCGTCTATCAGATCGAGATCCGCAACGGCTCACTGCCGCCGTTGCACCGCACCGTGGCGATCGACTTCGGCAGCAAACCGGTCAGCATCGACTATGCATTCGAATGACGTCAGCCAGGCGGCGCTGGCCGCCGCATTGTCCTCGCCGTCGCCCGGCCTGCCGGCGGCGACACCGCGCGCCGACCTGATCGGCCGGCTGCTCGCGGACGTCGCGCCCGATGCGCCGTGCGGCGAGAACCTCGAATACGACGCCGATTTCCTGCAGCTTCAGGAACGCGCGACCCCGCGCGCCGAGCAGCAGTACGGCGACACCGTGATCCCGGCCGAGACGCCCGACTGGCGCGCGATCGAGCGCCTCGCGCTCGCGCTGAGCGCGCGGACGAAGGACCTGCGCGTCGCCGCGTATCTCGCGCGCAGCTGGACCGAGCAGCACGGCATGCCCGGCTACGTGGACGGGCTTGCGGTCGTCGCGGGCCTGCTCGAGCGCTGGTGGGACGAACTTCATCCGCGCCTCGACGCCGACGGCGAACCAGACCCGACACCGCGGATCAACGCGCTCGCCGATGTGGCCGGCGCGCACGAGTGTGCGCGTGCGGCGCGGCGCCAGCCGCTGTTCGACGGCGGCCCGAGCGTGCGCGACGCCGAACGCGCGCTCGACGGCCGCGACGAAGCGGGCGGCCCGGCGGCAGGCAGTCGCGACAGCCTGGTCGCCGCGCTGTCGACCGCACGCGACGACGGCCGCGTGCCGATCGACGCGGTGCACGCCGCGCTGCGCGCGCTGGACGCGATCCGCGCGCGCGTGACAGACCGGCTCGGCAGCGAATGGGCGCCGGATGCGAGCGATACGGAGAAGGCGTTGCAACGCATCGTCCGCGAGATGCCGGAGCCGGCGTCGGCAGTGCAGCCGGCCGCACCGGACGGTTCGACGCCGGTTGCGCCGGCCGCGTCCGGCGCCGCGCAAGCCACATCCGCGCCGACCGCTTTGCCGAACGGACGGGCCTGGCGTGACGCCGAGGTCACGAGCCGCGACGACGTGCGCCTCGGCCTCGACAAGATGTGCCGCTATTTCGAACTGCACGAGCCGAGCCACCCGGCGCCGCTGCTGCTGCGGCGCGCGCAGCGGCTGCTCGCGCTCGACTTCTACGAAATCATCCGGGATCTCGCTCCGGAGAGCCTGCCGAAGCTGGACCTGCTGAGCGGCGAGCGGAGCGAATGAGGCAGACCGCCGGGCGGCGGCCACGTACGCGCAACCTGATCGATGTGAAGGAGTGGACGATGACGGACAGAACCAAGGCGGCAGGCAGCGGACAGAAGTTCATCGCGCGCAATCGGGCGCCGCGCGTGCAGATCGAGTACGACGTCGAGACCTACGGCGCCGAGCGCAAGGTGCAGCTGCCGTTCGTGATGGGTGTCATCGCGGACCTGGCGGGCAAGCGTGCCGAACCGCTGCCGGACCTGCCGGAGCGCAAGTTCCTCGAGATCGACGTCGACAACTTCGACGAGCGGATGAAGTCGGTCGCGCCGCGCGTCGCGTTCCAGGTGCCGAACACGCTGACGGGCGAAGGGGTGCTCAGCGTCGACATGACGTTCGAGCAGATCGACGATTTCTCGCCGGCGGCGATCGCGCGCAACGTCGACGCGCTGCGCCGGCTGCTGGATGCGCGCACCGAGCTGTCGAATCTGCTGTCGTACATGGACGGCAAGCACGGCGCCGAACAGCTCATCGAGCGCGCGATCAACGATCCCGACCTGCTGAAGACGCTCGTGCGCGAACCGCATGCCGACGCGCAGGACGGCGACGCGACCCGACCGGAGGCCCGCGATGAATGACCCTGTCCAGTCCCGCGCCGATACGCGCGACGCACGCGACGCCGCGCAACCGGCCGCCGCACGCGGCGAATTCGCCGCGCTGCTGCAGAAGGAGTTCAAGCCGAAGACCGCCGAGGCACGCGAGTCGGTCGAACGCGCGGTGCGCACGCTCGCCCAGCAGGCGCTCGAACATACGGTCGGCATGACGACCGACGCCTACGGCAGCGTGAAGCAGATCATCGCGGAGATCGACCGGAAGCTGTCCGAGCAGATCAACCAGATCCTGCATCACGACGAATTCCAGACGCTCGAAGGCGCGTGGCGCGGCCTGCATTACCTCGTCACGCACACCGAGACCGACGAGCTGCTGAAGATCAAGGCCTTGCCGGCATCGCGCAACGAGGTCGGGCGAATGCTCAAGCGCTACAAGGGCGTCGCGTGGGACCAGAGCCCGCTGTTCCGCAAGATATACGAGGAGGAATACGGGCAGTTCGGCGGCGAGCCGTTCGGCTGCCTCGTCGGCGACTTCTACTTCAATCACAGCCCGCCGGACGTCGAGATGCTCGGCGAGCTGTCGAAGATCGCGGCGGCCGCGCACGCGCCGTTCATCGCGGGCGCGTCGCCCGAGCTGATGCAGATGGATTCGTGGCAGGAGCTGTCGAATCCGCGCGACCTGACCAAGATCTTCCAGAACACCGAATACGCGGCGTGGCGCAGCCTGCGGCAGTCCGAGGATTCACGCTACGTCGGCCTCGCGATGCCGCGTTTTCTCGCGCGGCTGCCGTATGGGGCACGCACCCATCCGGTCGACGAATTCGACTTCGAGGAAGACACCGATGCCGCGAACCACGACCGCTACACGTGGGCGAATTCGGCTTACGCGATGGCCGCGAACATCAACCGTTCGTTCAAGCAGTACGGCTGGTGCTCGTCGATCCGCGGCGTCGAATCGGGCGGGGCGGTCGAAGGGCTGCCGAGCCATACGTTCCCGACCGACGACGGCGGCGTCGACCAGAAATGCCCGACGGAGATCGCGATCAGCGACCGCCGCGAGGCCGAGCTCGCGAAGAACGGCTTCATGCCGTTCGTACACCGGAAGAACTCGGATTTCGCCGCGTTCATCGGTGCGCAGTCGCTGTACCAGCCCGCCGAGTATCACGACCCCGACGCGACCGCGAACGCACGGCTGTCCGGCCGCCTGCCTTACCTGTTCGCGTGCTGCCGTTTCGCGCACTACCTGAAGTGCATCGTGCGCGACAAGATCGGCTCGTTCCGCGAGCGCGACGACATGGAGCGCTGGCTGAACGACTGGATCATGAACTACGTCGACGGCGACCCCGTGAACTCGTCGCAGGAAACCAAGGCGCGCAAGCCGCTGGCGGCCGCGCAGGTGGTCGTCGACGAGGTCGAGGACAACCCCGGCTACTACACGTCGAAGTTTTTCCTGAGGCCGCACTACCAGCTCGAAGGGCTCACCGTGTCGCTGCGGCTGATCTCGCGGCTGCCGTCCGCGAAGGCGGCCAACGCGTGAGCGGCAAGCGTCGTTCAATCCAGCATTCAACCTGATTTCGCACCGAAACGGAGACGGCAATGGGCGTGGCAATGTTTATGAAGGTGGACGGCGTGACCGGCGAATCGGCGGACGCGCAGCACAAGGGCTGGACCGACATCGAATCGTTCACGTGGGGCGCGAGCCAGCCGGGCGCGATGGCGAGCGGCAGCGGCGGCAACGCTGGCAAGGCGAGCTTCAACGATCTCGTCGTGGCCGCCTACATGGACAAGGGTGCGCCCGCGATCATCAAGAACTGCGCGAGCGGCAAGCACTTGCCGAAGGTCGAGATCTCCGCGTGCAAGACCGGCGGCTCGCAGATCGAGTTCATGCGGGTGACGCTGCAGGAAGTGCTCGTCACGTCCGCGCAGGTCGCGGGCATCGATCCCGGCGACGCGGCCGACCGTTTGATGATGCATTACGGCTTCCAGGCCGCGAAGGTGAAGAAGCAGTACTGGCAGCAGAACGACAACGGCGGCAAGGGCGCCGAGGTGTCGGTCGGCTGGAACATCAAGGAAAACACCGAGATGTGACGGGGGGCCGATGACGATGGACGATCCCGACGCCCGCGACGGCCGGCACCACGGCATGCGCGACCGGCTGCAGCCCGCGCTGCTCGACCGGCTGACCGACGACGCACCGCAGCGCACGACCGATTTGCCCGGCACGCAATGGATCGGCGCCGAGCGCCTGCGCGCGGCCGTGCTGCGCGATCTCGCGTGGCTGCTCAATACGCGCAACGGCGAGGACGGCTTCGTCGACTGGGCCGCGTTCGCGCACGCGCAGGCGTCGGTGCTCAATTACGGGATGCGGCCGCTCGTCGGCAAGCCGATGTCGGGTGTCGAACGCATGTCGGTCGAGGCGTCGATCCGCGACGCGATCGTCCGCTTCGAGCCGCGCATCGCGCCCGACAGCGTCGAGGTCCGCAGCGTGACCGACGCACCGGGCGGCCGGGCCGGCGAACGACGCCACAACGTGCTGCTGTTCGAGATTCGCGGCACGCTGTGGTCGATCCCGCATCCGCTCGGATTCGTGCTGCGCTCCGACCTCGATCTCGAGACGGGCGCGATGTCGCTGCAAGCCGTGGCGGGGGGCTGACGCGATGGATACGCGCCTGCTCGACTACTACAACCGCGAACTCGCGTATCTGCGCGAGCTCGGCGGCGAATTCGCGCAGCAGTTCCCGAAGGTCGCCGCGCGGCTGCGGCTCGACGAATCGGGGCCGCCCGATCCGTACGTCGAACGGCTGCTCGAAGGCTTCAGCTTCCTCACCGCGCGCGTGCAGCTGAAGATGGACGCCGAGTTTCCGCGCTTCACGCAGGCGCTGCTCGATGCCGTGTATCCGGGCTATCTCGCACCGTTGCCGTCGATGGCGATCGTGCGGTTCGCGCCGATGCTGAACGAAGGCAGCCTCGCGCAGGGCTGGCGGCTGCCGGCCGGCACGGCGCTGCGCGCGCGGCCGGCCGCGTCCGAGCAGACCGCGTGCGAATTCCGCACCGCGCACGACCTGACGCTGTGGCCGCTCGAGCTGACCGATGCGGCCGTCACCGGCGCGCCGTCGTGGCTGCCGCGCGGCGCGGTGCCGGCGCGCCAGGACGTGCGCGGCACGCTGCGCATCCGGCTCAAGGCGCGCGGCGGCGCACGACTTTCGCAACTGCCGCTCGATCGGCTGGCCTTTCATCTCGCGGGCCCCGAGCGCGACGCGCTGCACCTGCTCGAACTGATCGCCGCGCATGCGCTCGGCGTCGTCTGCCACGACCCGGGGCAGCCGCCGCGCTGGCTGCACACGCTCGACGCCGACGCGATCGTCCACGAGGGTTTCGATCCGGCGCAGGCGATCCTGCCCGACGATGGGCGCAGCTTCCACGGCTACCGGCTGCTGCGCGAGTATTTCGCGTTTCCGGTGCGCTTCCTGTTCTTCAGCATCGGCGGGCTGCGCGCCGCGCTCACGCGCGCCACCGGCGACGAATGCGAGCTGACCGTGCTGTTCGACCGTCACGACGCGGCGCTCGAGGCGGCCGTCGACGCGCGCCATCTGGCGCTGAACTGCACGCCGGCCGTGAACCTGTTCGCGCGTCGCGGCGATCGCATTCGGGTGCAGCCGGGCGCGCGCGAGCATCATGTCGTCGTCGACCGCAGCCGGCCGCTCGATCACGAGGTCTATGCGGTGCAGCGGCTCGCGAGCGAGCAGCGCGACGACGGCCAGTCGCGCGAATTCCGGCCGTTTCATGCATCGCTCGCGAGCGACGACGGCAACTACGGCGCGTACTACACGGTGCGGCGCGAGCCCCGGCTGGTGTCCGCGCAGGCACGCGCGAACGGCACGCGCACCGGCTACGTCGGCAGCGAAGCCTATGTGTCGCTCGTCGACAGCCAGTGCGCGCCGTACGACGAAACGATGCGCTACCTGTCCGTCGACACGCTGTGCACGAACCGCGATCTCGCGCTGCTGCTGCCGCCGGGCGACGCGAACGCGTTCACGTTGCGCATCTCGGCCCCCGTCGAGCGCATCGTCGCGATTCGCGGCCCGTCGCGGCCGCGCCCGCCGATCGCCGATGCGCAGACAGCCTGGCGGCTCATCCGCCATCTCGGGCTGGCCCGGCAGACGATGACCGATCTCGACGACGAGGAGGGCGCGCATGCGCTGCGCGAGCTGCTCGGCCTGCACGCCGACCCGGCCGACGCCGCGATGCGCCGGCAGATCGACGGCGTGCGGCGCGTCGCGTTCTCGCCCGTGTTCCGGCGGCTGCCGGCGCTTGGGCCGCTGATGTTCGGACGCGGCGTGCAGGTCGACGTGACCGTGGACGACCATGCGTTCTCCGGCGACAGCCCGTTCCTGCTCGGCGCGGTGCTCGAGCAGTTCTTCGCGCGGCATGTGTCGATCAACGCGTTCGCCGAATGCGTGCTGACCAGCGCGCAGCGCGGCACGCTCGCGCACTGGCCGGCGCGCATCGGCAGGCGGCCCGCGATATGAAACACGGCACGCCGCCCGGCGCTCAACCGGCTACCGAGGCCGCACGCCGCGATGCGTGGTGGGCACGGCTGCGTGCCGCGCCGCATGGCTACGACCTGTTCCAGGCATTGCGCTGGCTCGATGCGCTGTCGCCCGGCCGAGCACCGTTCGGCCATGCCGCGCGGCCGCGCGACGAACCGGTGCGGCTCGGGCAGCAGCCGTCGCTCGCGTTCGCGGCGTCGATGCTGGCCGGCGCCTGCGACGATGACAATGGCACCGGGCGGCCGCGCATCGCGATTCACGGTTTCGGGTTGTTCGGACCGAACGGTCCGCTGCCGACCCACCTGACCGAATACGCACACGAGCGCGCGGCCCAGCACGGCGATCCGACCTTCACCGCGTTCGCGGACCTGTTCCATCACCGGCTGATCCTGCTGTTCTACCGGGCATGGGCCGACGCGCAGCCCACGGTGAGCCTCGATCGCCCCGGGCGCGCACGGTTCGACGCGTATGTCGCGAGCCTGGTCGGGCGCGCCGCGCATGGCGACAGGCCGGCCGCGCGGGCCGATGCCGAACGCACGGCCGCCGGCACGCTCGCGCCGCACGCGCTTTATTTCCATGCGGGCCATCTCGTACGGCACACGCGCAATCCGGAAGGGCTCGTGCAGATCCTGCGGCGTCATTTCGGCGTCGACGCGCGCATCGTCGAGCACGTGCCGCGCTGGGTCGCGATCGAACCCTCGCAGCGCTGCGTGATCCGCGCGACGCGGCCGACCTTGCGCGTCGGCGGCGTCGCACTCGGCATCGCGGTGCGCGACGCGCAGTCGCATTTCCGGATCGTGCTCGGGCCGCTGTCGCTCGACGCATACCGGCGCTTCCTGCCGGGCGGCCCGCACGCGCGGCCGCTCGCGCAATGGGTGCGCGAATACGTCGGCATCGAGTTCGAGTGGGACGTACAGCTCGAACTGGCGGCGGACGCGGTGCCGGCGATCGCGCTCGGCGCGCCGCAGGGTCTCGGCCGTACCGCATGGCTCGGGCAGCGGCTCGAAGCGGGGCCCGCACGCGATCTCGTCGTCCGTTACGACGCGCGCCGTGGCGGCCCGCCGCGCGCCGGCGCCGCCCTTCATCGCGAAACCGCCTAAACGGGAACCGTCATGTCCGATATCGGCCGCGTCAACCTGTTCGGAAAACTCAACCCGCTCCTCTACGAGACGCTCGAGCAGGCGACCGGATTCTGCCGGCTGCGCGGCAATCCGTACGTGGAACTCGCGCACTGGTTCAAGCCGCTCCTGCAGCGGCCCGACGGCGACCTGCAGCACGTGCTGCGCAGGTTCGAGATCGACGAGGCCGCCATCGACCGCGGGCTGGTTAACGCGCTCGACCGGCTGCCGCGCGGCGCGGGATCGGTGTCGGACCTGTCCGTGCACATCGACGACGCGGTCGAGCGCGCCTGGGTCTATGCCACGTTGAAATACGACGCGACGCGGATTCGCGGCGCGGTCCTGCTGCTCGCGATCCTGAAGACGCCGCAGTTGCGCAACGTGCTGTACGCGATCGCACGCGAGTTCGAGCGTATCGTGCCCGACGTGCTCGCCGACGAACTCGAATCGATCGTCGACGGCTCGCCGGAGGCGCCACCCGCCGCGCATGCCGACGCGGGCTCGGGCGCCGGCGGTGCCGCCGCGATGCGTGGCGTGCCGACCGCGGAAGGGTCGGCCCTGGCACGCTTCGCCGTCGACCTGACCGCCCGCGCGCGGGCCGGCGAGATCGACCCCGTCGTCGGGCGCGACGCGGAGATCCGCCAGATCGTCGACATCCTGCTGCGGCGCCGGCAGAACAACCCGCTGCTGGTCGGCGAGGCCGGTGTCGGCAAGACGGCCGTCGCGGAAGGCTTCGCGCTGCGGATCGCCGCCGGCGATGTGCCGCCGTCGCTGCGCGACGTTTCGCTCTATCTGCTCGACGTTGGACTGCTGCAAGCCGGCGCGAGCGTGAAGGGCGAATTCGAGAGCCGGCTGCGCGGCGTGATCGACGAAGCGATGTCGTCCGAGCGGCCGGCGATCCTGTTCATCGACGAAGTCCATACACTCGTCGGCGCGGGCGGGGCGGCCGGCACCGGCGACGCCGCGAACCTGCTGAAACCCGCGCTCGCGCGCGGCCTGCTGCGCACGATCGGCGCGACCACCTGGTCCGAGTACAAGCAGTACATCGAGAAGGATCCCGCGCTGACGCGGCGCTTCCAGCTCGTGCACGTGCTCGAACCCGAAGAGGTGGCCGCCGTGACGATGCTGCGCGGCCTTGCCGCGAAGCTCGAAGCCCACCATCGCGTGCTCGTGCTCGACGACGCGCTGCACGCCGCCGTGACGTTGTCGCACCGGTATATCCCCGCGCGGCAGTTGCCGGACAAGGCGATCAGCCTGCTCGACACGGCCTGCGCGCGCGTCGCCGTCAGCCAGCACGCGGTGCCGGCGCCGATCGAGGACGCGCGGCGGCGCATCGACGGCCTGCGGGTCGAGCGCGAACGGATCGGGCGCGAATGCGCGCTCGGCAGCGGCGACACCGCGCGGCGCGACGCGATCGATACCGAGCTTGCCGCCGTGCGGACGGAACTCGACCGGCTCGACACGCGCTGGCAGGCCGAGCGCGATGCGTTGACGGCGATCGTCGAGTCGCGCGCGGCGCTGCTCGACGACGATCCGTCGCACGAACTTTCCGCCGCCGCACGCGCCGATGTTCAATCGCGCCTGACCGCCGCGCAGCAGGCGCTGTCCGATCTGCAGGGCGACGCGCCGCTCGTGCTGCCCGCGGTCGACACGCATGCTGTTGCGGCCGTCGTCGCCGACTGGACCGGCATCCCGCTCGGCCGGATGGTGCGCGACGAGACGCAGGCCGTGCTGAAGCTCGCCGAGACGCTCGGCGAACGCGTCGTCGGCCAGCCGCATGCGGTCGAACTGATCGCCGAGCGAATCCAGACCGCGCGCGCGAAGCTCGACGATCCGACCAAGCCGCACGGCGTGTTCTTGCTGTGCGGGCCGTCCGGCGTCGGCAAGACCGAGACCGCGCTCGCGCTGACCGACACGTTGTACGGCGGCGAGCGCAACGCGATCACGATCAACATGAGCGAGTTCCAGGAGGCGCATACGGTCTCGACGCTGAAGGGCGCGCCGCCCGGCTACGTCGGCTACGGGCAGGGCGGGGTGCTCACCGAGGCCGTGCGCCGCCGGCCGTACAGCGTCGTACTGCTCGACGAGATCGAGAAGGCGCATCGCGACGTGCACGAGATTTTCTTCCAGGTGTTCGACAAGGGCTGGATGGAGGATGGCGAGGGGCGCGACATCGACTTCCGGCATACCGTGATCCTGCTGACTTCGAACGTCGGCGCCGATCGCGTGATGCAGCTGTGCCGCGACCCCGACCATCTGCCCGACATGCAGACGCTCGCCGATGCGCTGCGTGCGCCGCTGCGCGACGTGTTCCCGGCCGCGCTGCTCGGCCGGCTGACCATCGTGCCTTACTACCCGCTGACCGATGCGACGCTCGCACGCATCGTCGCGCTGCAGTTGCGGCGCTTCGAGAAGCGGATCGACCTGCATCACGGCATCCGGCTGCACTGCACCGATGCGGCGACCGCGCTGATCGTCGAGCGTTGCCGGACCGTCGAATCCGGCGGCCGGATGGTCGACGCGATCCTCACGCATACCGTGATGCCGCGCATCGGCCGCGCGATCCTCGAGGCCACGCTCGAAGGCCGCGCGCTGGCGTCGATCGAGGTGAGTGCGGCCGGCGGCGAATTCGCTTACCGGTTCGACGAGGAGGGAACGACGTGAATCGCGTATTTACCCTCGACAGCCCGCACGGCGACGACCTGAAATTCCACACGCTCGACGGCAGCGACGAACTCGGCCGCCTGTTCGAATTCCGGATCGAGGCACTGGCGAACAGCCACAGCCTGTCGCTGAAGGACCTGCTCGGCAAGCCCGTGACCGTGCGGATCGAGCAGCAGGACCTGTCGACGCGCTACCTGAACGGGATCGTCGCGCGCGCGACGCTGGCCGGCCGGCGCGCCGAACGGCACTACGGCTACGAACTCATCGTGCGTCCGTGGCTGTGGCTCGCGACGCGCCGCTCCGACTGCCGGATCTTCCAGAACCGCACCGTGCCCGACATCGTGCAGGAGGTGCTGGCGCCGTATGGCTTTCCGATCGAGAACAAGCTGACCGAATCCTATGCGCCGCGCGAGTACTGCGTGCAGTACAACGAGACCGATACGGCGTTCGTGTCGCGGTTGATGGAATTCGAGGGCATCTATTTCCATTTCCGGCACGCGGCCGACAATCACACGCTCGTGCTGTGCGATGCGATGTCGTCACACGTCGCGTTGCCAGGCTACGAGACGATCCCGTACATCGCGCAGGATCGCACGGCAATCGCCGACGAGGAGCACATCGACGCGTGGCTGCCCGCGCAGGAGGTGAGCGTCGGCAAGCATCAGACCACCGACTACGACTACACGAAGCCGCGGGCCGATCTGTCGACGCAGAAGGTCGATCCGCGCGGCCACGATCACGACAGCTTCGCGTCGTTCGAATGGCCGGGCGGCTATCGCGACGATGCGCCGGGTGCGCATTACAGCCGCGTGCGGCTCGAGGAACAGCAGGCCGAGCATGAGCGGGCGAGTGCCGAGACGGACGTGCGGGGTGCCGCGCCCGGGTATCTGTTCACGCTCGAACACTGCCCGCGTGCAGACCAGAACCGCGAATACCTGATCGTGCGGTGCCAGTACCGCTTTCAGGAGAACGCTTATGCGAGCGATCAGGGCGCGGAGGCCGTCGTGCATCAGACGATGATGATCGTGCAGCCGTCGAGCCTGCCTTACCGGTCGCCGCGAGAGACGCCGAGGCCGCGCACCAATGGGCCGCAGACGGCCACCGTGGTCGGGCCGCCGGGGGAGGAAATCTGGACCGACCAGTATGGGCGGGTGAAGCTGCAGTTCCGGTGGGACCGGTATGGGCAGAGCAACCAGGATTCGTCGTGCTGGGTACGGGTGTCGAGTCCTTGGGCCGGTGGCGGGTTCGGGGGGGTGCAGATTCCACGGGTGGGCGACGAGGTCGTGGTCGATTTCCTGAACGGCGATCCGGATGAGCCGATCGTGACCGGGCGGGTTTACAACGGCGAGAAGATGCCGCCGTGGGGGCTGCCAGGAAGTGCGACGCAGAGCGGGTTGTTGTCCCGGTCGTCGCCGGGCGGGACGACCGACCATGCGAATGCGTTCCGGTTCGAGGACAAGAAGGGCGCCGAGCAGCTGTGGATGCATGCCGAGCGGAATTTCGACGCGGAGACGGAGCTCGATCATTCGCTTTCCGTCGGGAACAACCATACGCATACGGTCGGGAACGACGAGACGATGCAGGTGAAGAACAATCGGCAACGGAGTGTGGGGCAGAACGAGACGGTGAATATCGGGAAGAATCGGGTCGCGCAGATCGGGGTGGATGAGACGCATGGGGTGGGGGGGAATCGCAGCGTGTCCGTCGAGGGCAACAGTTCGCATACCGTCGCGAAAGGCAATCACAGCCTCGCGGTGGTAACCGGCACGCATGACGTTTTCGTGAAGGGAGACAGCACACATGTCGTCGGCGCCGGGTCGTATGTGACAAAGGTCAATGCCGGAAACCATTCCGTGGATGTGAACAAAGTCGCTTCATTGGTGGCCGGCAGCTACATCGACATGGGTGCAGGAAAGAGTGGCATGTCGATCAATAAGGACAACGTCGGCGTCTCCATCGGCGGAACCGCAGGCGATACCGGTGTTGGCATCAGCGGCCAGGGTGGCGGTGTGGCCATCGCCGGATACGGCAAGGGTGTAGACATTGCGGGCTATGCGCAGGGCGTGAAGATTTACGGCGAGAACGATCTCAATCTTTCTGGCAAGTCGACGGCCAATCTTCAGGCGCCGACGGTCAACATCGACAACGGCAAGAGTAGTTGCACCGTCAACGTCAATGCGACGAAGATTGTCCTGGCGACCGGTGGCGGCTCCATCACGCTCGACGGTTCGGGCGTGACGATCCAGGGAACGATTGCCCACATCAATTGATTTCGAGCAGCGCCTGCCGGTCGCTCGGTTGCATTCAAAGCATGGGAGACATGCGATGGAAAACGAATCGGATCAGATGACAGTCGACGGAACGCTCGAGGCGGAAACCGTCGACGCACTGCGTCGGTTGTTCGCCAACGACGCGACACCGGATCGCTCTCCGCCAAACGAACGTCGCGACTCATCGACGTTGATTGGCGAAGTGACGGATACGCACCACCCCGATGCGATGGGCCGGATTCGCGTGAAATGGTCGATGCAGGATGGCAGCACACGCGAGCACTGGCTCGAATGCGTGGATGGCGTGAAGCCGGAGATCGGTGATCGTGTGCTGTTGCAATCGCCTGCGAACTGGCCGGAATATCTGATCGCCGGGCTGCTGAAACGTACGGGTTCCGGCGAACCTGTCGAACCGGTGGTCGAGCCCGCGATGGCACTCGCGCTCGATGCCGACAAGTGCGTGCAGATATCGGATGCGTCAGGGTGCCCGTTGTTGCAGGTACGTGCGTCGCCGGACGGCCCGGTCGTGAAGCTGCTGAACAGGAACGTGAACATCGAGGTTGCCGGCAAGCTGAGGCTGAGCGCGCAAACGCTCGAACTGGAAGGCGGGCGAGGCGGTGTCGACATTCGGACCGAGGCCGACACCGTCGTGCGCAGCCGGTACGTTCGTCTGAACTGAGAGTCAACCTGACGCCATGCATCGCGAATTCGCTGCCATCGAAGCGTCAATCGAAGCGTTCATCGAGCAGCCCGACGATCCGACGCTGCTGCTCGAGGCGACCGACAACGACGTCGTGCCGGTTCTGAAGATGATGCAGTCGCTCGACGAGCGCGTTGGTGATGCGATTTTCCTGATCTTCCCGTTTCCATGTGATTCGGCCGACGTGTACCTCCAGACTTGCATGGAGAGGCTCGCCCGTCAGATCGATGAAGAGAGTAGAGCGCGCGTAGAACGCGGCGAAGCAGGCTGGCCGCCGTTGCCGCTGACGTGTACCGATCCGAGGCGCGCGCCTGCACTGCGGCTGCGCGATGCCGTCATGCACGTTCACACGCTGATGCCGGAAGGTACCAAGGTCGTTTGGGCCTGGTTGCCGTCACCGATGGGCGACTTCGGCGGTTTCGCGAAGATGGTGTTGCAATGCCTCACACTGAACGGTTTCGAAGACTGGATGGAAGGGCACCGGTTCTGCATCCGCGACGACCGGAAGCGTCCGTGCCTGATTCCGCTCGCTCGCGAGAAAAAGGCAGAAAATGTGTTGATCCTGACGGTGGATTTCTCGTCCGAGAAGGCGACCCGCAATCTGGTCGACATGGCAAACGATGCGGCGCATCCGATCGAGCAGCGCATGGGTGCCTTGATGCAGATTGCCGGGATCGACCTTGCGCATGGCAGGCTGCCCGAAGCGCAGCGTAAGTATTACGCGCTCTTCGCGTTTCACGCGGAGCGAAAGGATTCGACGGGTTGCGCAGTCGCATTGCATGGCCTGGGGGATGTGGCGCTGCGCCACGGATCGCCGAGCGATGCCCGGGACTGGTACGTGCGCGCACTTCCTGCCGCGCTCGATGGCCGGAACCTGCTGGTCGTGGTCAATGCTCTGATGGCGACCGGAAGCTGCTGCAGCACGCTCGGCGAACACGCGAAGGCGGCGTCCTATTTCGATCTCGCGAGCGGCGCCGCCGGGAGGTTGATGCTCGTGCATACGAAGATCGAAGCGATGGAGAAGGGTGGCGTCGCACTGCTTGCGTGCAGCAAGGCGGCGGAGGCTGCGAAGAGCTGGATCGCCGCGAAGGGTCTGTGCGAGCAGTTCGGCTGCGAACGACAGCGCATCAGCATTCTGGATCGCCTCGTGTTGCTTTATGGAAACGCCGGGCTGAAAACCGAGGCGAGGGCGTACGAACTGGAAAAGGATCCGCTTTACGTGGCTCGCCTACGGGGAGTTGCGGCACCGGCTACGCACGATGTAATGGCCGGATATGAACGAGCACGCCAATGAGTGAGTCCGAAAGCCGCTTGACGCGAGCATCAGAGTCGTCCGAGAGCCATGCAACGCATTCAGAAGCCAAGGCGGACACTGCGTGCGATTCGCTGCTCGATACGGTCAAGTCGACCCTGGATCCGTTCAAGCAAACATTCTCGTCGGACGGCAGTGTGATGCATCACGTCAGCGAAGCCGTGAATTCGCTTGCGTCATTGCAGGGCATGCCATCGCAGTTGCTCAACACTGGCATCGCGCAGATCCCGCTGCTCGACAAAGTGCCAGGGATGCCGGCAGCCACCATAGGTGTTCCGCATCTCGGTATGCCGCATGCGCATAGTCATCCTCCAAGTAACGGTTTCCCTTTGCCGAGTGCCGGCACGACGATCGGCAGCGGCTGCCTGAGCGTGTTGATCGGCGGTATCCCGGCCGCCCGAGTGCTGGACATTGGCTTCGCGCCAACTTGTGGCGGACTGACGCCTTACTTCGACATCCAGACGGGGTCGAGCAATACCTTCATCGGCGGAATGCGTGCCGCGCGCATGGGTATCGACATGACGCGACACTGCAATCCAATGGGGCATGTGGGGAAGTCGGGCGGCGAAGCGGCAAGCGCTGCGGAGAAAAGCGAGGAGGTGGCGAGCGAGGCGGCTCAGGTGACGGGCCGGGCGAAGGCGCTGGGGCGGGCAGGGAAGACGTGGAAGGTTGGTAATGCGGCGGTCGGGCCGGCTTCGGGTGCGGCGACCGCAGTCGACGACGCGTCGCAGGGGGAAATCGCCGCGGCGGCGATGACTGCGGCGCAAACGACCGCGGACCTCGCGTTCATGATGCTCAGCAATCTGATGGGTAAGGATCCTGGTATCGAGCCAAGTATGGGCACGCTGCTCATGGGCGATCCGACGGTGCTGATCGGCGGGTTTCCGTTGCCGGACTCGCAGATGATGTGGCATGGGGCGAAGCATGGGATTGGGAAGAAGGTGCGGCCGAAGTTGCCGAAGTGGGCTCAGAAACTGGCCTGTGAGTTGTTTGGCGAACCAGTTAGTGCCGTCACTGGAGAGGTCGAGAACGATTTCACGGACTATGAGACGGACGCGGTCATGCCGTTCAAATGGGGGCGTCACTATTGCAGCGGCTGGCACGATCGGGACAGCGTACTGGGATACGGATTCCGACATGCATGGCAGCATGAGTTGCGGCTGTTTCGGACACGCGCCGTGTATATCGATCCGCACGGTGCGGAATACACGTTCGTCAGAAGGGCCGATGCGACTTATGGCGGCAGTTGTCGCGGTTACAAGATGGAGCAACTTGATAGCCGACGCTTTGTCGTCCGGCATGATGTAGAGGGCGACCTAGAGTTCGAGCGGGAGTCGGCAACGGCGCGGTCCGCCCACTGCGCTGGTCATATCAGGGATGGGGTACGTTGCTTCTTGCAGTACACCGCCCACGGTGGCATCAACCAGATTGCGCAAGCTGACGCAAACAGCGATATCCGGCGCATCGTCACCTTGGTGTATGACCCTTGCGGTCGGATCATCGAGGTCGTGCTCACTGACGTCGATGGTCACGTCAATCGAATTGCCCGGTACGGATACGATGCGAAAGGCTGTCTGGCCAGCTATCGCAATGCGCTCGATGCCGTGTCAGCTTGCGAATACGACATGCAGCGCCGAATCGTGCGCCTCACGGATGCGAATGGATACGCGTTCTTCTATTGCTACGATGCCCATGGGCGCTGCATAAACAGCGGGGGGCAGGATGGCTTATGGCGCGTACGGTTCCAGTATCACCCGGGGCGGACATTGGTTACCGAAAGCGACGGCGGAAGATGGATCGTTCTTTACAACGAAGTTGGCACGATCACACGCGTCATCGATCCGTACGGCGGCGTGGTCGAGTACCTGCTAGGTGCAGACGGTCGCATCGTAAGCGAAGTCGATTCGGGCGAACGTGTTACACGTTGGATCTACGATGCCCACGGCCGTAACTCCCATCGGGTAGACCAATGGGGCAAGTGCTGGCCACCGAAAGACGAAGCGCCGGTGGTGCCTGATCGCATTCCTCGTGCGGTGCCCGATACTCACCTCGGGCTGCAGTGGGGCGAGATTGTGTCAGCCGAACTCGGCCCGAGGGTGCTCGTTCCCCCTTCAATAGAACAACTTGCGGACGTATTCTTGTCGCTCCCGCCTTCACGGAGCGTAGGCGTGATCAAACAGCGCGATGCGGCGGGACGCGTCATCGAGCATACCGATGAATGGGGATGCACGGAACGTTTCAAGTATGACGCGAACGCCAATGTGATTGAACGATGTGATGGCGACGGGTACACCTATCGCTACGACGTTTCATCGTGGAACCTGCGTGTGACCGAAACCGATCCACTGGACAACACGACTCACATCCACCACACGTCCAGCCAACGGATCGACGTCATTGTCGACCCGAATGGCAACGAGAGTTCATACACATACGACTGCAAGGGGCGGATCATTGGCGTCAGGCGTCACGGCGTGGTACGAGAAACGTATGCATACGACGCCGCGAACCTGTTGGTCGAAAAACGTGACGGGGAAGGCAACCTGCTGTTGAGATTCGATGCCGGAGCCAATGGCAGGTACTGCAGACGTAAGCTCGCCAGTGGCGAGATCCACATCTACGACTACGACGCAAGAGGCAATACGATAGAGGCGTCGACCGACGGACACGATGTCAGGCTGGCATATGACCATGGTGATCGCCGCACCATGGATAAACGGAACGGCTTGGGAGTGGATCATGTGTATTCCGGCGGATGCCTTGCGAGCACGACATACTTTGGGCGCTTCACGGTGCATTACGAAAAAATCGTGGGCTATTCCGCGACGCAAATTCATACACCAGAAGGGGGCTGCCATCAGTTGGAGCGCAGCCACGACGGAAGGGTGCTGCTCGAAGCGGCCAATGGCACAGCCATATTGGGCGGTTTCGATCATGCGAGACGATGCGTCGGACAGATCGTATGGAGCCGCAAGCATGAAAAGCCGCTTCGCTGCACTCGGTTCGAATACAGTGCAACGGGAGAGCTACGCCGGATTACGAGCGATGCTGGCGGCTCGAAAGAGTACGAGTACGATGCGGCTCATAGACTGGTCGGAGAAAATTGCAACGGTTGGCCCGTCAGGGAATTCAAGTACGATCGCGCCGGCAACCTGATTTCGACGCCGGCGGCGGCATGGATGCGATACACCGAAGGTAATCGCCTGGCGAGTTCGTGTCTGGGCACTTTCAGCCATAACGGACGAAACCATCTATCCGAATTCATGCGCGCCGATGGTGTACGCACGACCTACCAGTACAACAGCAAGGATCTTCTCGTCGAAGTTGGCTGGAGTGATCGGCCAGAAACATGGACTGCCGAGTATGACGGTTTGTGTCGACGCATTTATCAGGCGTATGGCGGGAACAGGACCGACTACTATTGGGACGGGGACAGGCTTGCTGCAGAACTGATGTTCGACGGACGATTGCGACTGTATGTCTACGCGAACGAATCATCGTTGGTGCCGTTTCTCTTTGTCGACTATCCCTCTGCGGATGCCTCCGCAACTGACGGGCAAGCCTATCTGGTCTGCTGCAATCAAGTGGGGCTGCCGCAATGGATTGAAGACGAAGAGGGGGCGACGGTCTGGGCCGCTGCGGACGTCGACCCGTATGGAGCGATCCAGGTGGCCGAGGGGAACCTGGTCGACTACAACCTGCGGTTTCCCGGACACTACTTCGACACGGTGACGGGGCTGCACTACAATCGGTTCCGCTCCTACAGTCCCGAGCTATGCCGTTACCTTCAATCTGATCCTGTCGGACAGTCAGGTGGCATCAATCTCTATGCGTACGTTGCCAATCCAGTCGTAAGGGTCGATGTCCTAGGATTGCATGATCCGCGCGATGACCGTGCCCCGAAGCCTGACGACGAGACGGAATCACCTCTGACGTCCAGGGTTCCCAAACTCCTTCTTCCGTCTGAACTCACAGATATCCGGGATCCCGGGGAACTCGCCGTAGCCGCAGGACATCACGTCTTTCACCTTGCGCACGAAGCAGCCAATGAAGGCGAACGCAGTATCACGCTCCCCGATGGAAGGGATGGGACCACGTTCAAGACCGGTAAAACGACACTAGGGCCATGCCTGACGGTGGTGGTCTTCAAACCGACGTTGGAGATTTTCTACGGACAGAACCAACACGAAACAATTTCCGCGGACATGTTCCCTGTCTCGAGTCACCGTGCATTACAGGAACTGCTTGAGCGGAACGAACTGATACGTAAATATTGCACGACGCCAGGTGGCAAGCCTTGTGCGAGTCACACCAGAAAATACGGCGTGCCTGGGAAGCATGGCGACGTTCGCGTGCTGGGTGATGCTTTGAGCACGAAGATCCAGGCCGGGGAGAATCCGGACTTCACTGATTTCACGATGTATAACCTGAGAATGAGAGACTCGAATCCCGGTGGAAATGGCATCATCCCCGCAGGCACACCGATGCCCCGGTGTTTACATTGCGGTCCTGCGACCGTTGGCGTGGACGTCATATCCGATTCGCCCGAGGTTAGCGCTGCTCACGTGGCGAGGTTGAAGTATTTGCAGAGTTTTCTGAGATAGTCGCCTGGATGTCGCCTTGTCAGTGCTGGGCCGTCGCGTGTTCAAATGGATGTTGGGGCATGGACGAGAACTCGCGCGCATCCGACATTCTCGGCGAGCAGGCCAAGCACGCGATGCGTGTCGATATAGGAGTTTACATAACGTGAAACGTTGCAGCCCGGAAAGCTAACTTTAGCTGGCGTTACACCTGCGGGACCAAGGCCCCACAAGCGTTAGCGGGTAGCGCCAGCCGCCGAAAACCCTGGAGACCCTTGGAAAAAACTTCCAAGGCATGCACCCAGATTGCCTTCGTGCGATCGTCGCGCGAGCTTTCAGCGTGCGCGGTGGCGATCACTTCGAACGGATCGACGCCAAGAATTTCCGCAACGCGGATCGCCGTTTTCTCGTCGAAAACGGATTGCTGGTTCCGGTACTTGCTCACGGCACCACGAGTCACACCAAGCGCCTTAGCGGCAGCGTAGTCGGAGGGAAGGTCGAGGCGGGCTTTCACCGCGTCGAGCCAATCGACTGTCGTTTTCATAGACAACCCCTGTCAAATCAAATCAACCCGGCGTCAAAGGTACTGCGACGCTTCATTCGTTGCAACAGTCACTGACGCTGCGACGTATCAGCTATTGACACGTTTCTGTAGCTGAGACTATTCTTCGTCCGTCGACCCGGCCCCGGTTTCCAACCCCGCCGGTGACGGACTAGCTATCTGTCTGCCGGGCGACTTTCACGCTGGACACCGTTCAAGGGGTTGAACAAGGGGAAGTCAAATGCAGCACATTTCGTTGCAAGTCTCATACACCGACAACAGCGCGCTCGCGCTGGCTCAGAAAGCAGCCGACTCAGCATGGCGTGCATTGATGGATTCGATGCAGTGCATCGTCCGGACGTGGACCCAGGCAAACCAAGGCGGCCGCGGATGGGGTGTGGCATGAAGGCACTCACGGCAGAAGGCACCGGCGCACACCGCTATTTCCTGTTGCGCTCGATTCTTGAAATTCGGACGGCGAACGGGAATCAAGAACTGAACTTCGCCGCGGCTCTGCTTCGTGTTGAGGCGCGTAGATCGCTGGCCGCCCTGGGCGGTATGGCGGGGGAGTGGTGAAGCGATGACGAACGGCGCCCGGTCGCTCGCCGGGCTTCATCGGGGCGGTAAGCCGGCCTGATACGAAGAACTCAGCAAATCAGCGGAGATTTCATGCTGCATATTAATCGGACTACTAACGTAATGCGTGACGAATCCGACGCGATTCGACGCGAACTGAACCAACACAACGAAGTGCAGCGCGTGCGCTATCGCGCGCGCCGAGCGGCGCAGTTTGCGATGCTGGCACTTGAGCAAGGCCGCTCGCACCTGGCCGTGGTGGGTGTGGCATGACCAACGAAGAAATCGAGCAGGCAATGCCGCGCGTCGTCGCCCCCGGTGTCATCGAGTGCGGCCCGTACACCGATCGATTCGGGAGCGGCGGCTACTTCATCGCGAAGTGCCTGGATGCGCGCCGTGAATTCCACTGGTTCACCGACTACGTGGAACAGCACGATCAATTCTTGATGACGCGCGATGAAGCGCTGGGCGCTGCGCTGGCGGCCGTCGACGCGCGGCGATCGAACAGTGCACGCCGAGCTGCGTGATGGTCGCAGCGATCGAGGAAGGCGATAGCGCTGCGGCGCGCGACTTTCTGGCCGCCGACCTTGCCGAATTTGGCATTGGAGCGGGGGTGTTGGTGCCCCCGTTCGTCGTTTACAGCCCGCCGCGCACTCATCGTTCCGACCATGCGGCCGCGCGCGCGATGCACGAACTGCGGCCGCTTCTGGCGAAGCTGAAGCGGCGCAAACGGGTGATTCGATAGGAGAAGGCAGTGATGCAAGACAAGGAACACAAGCCGATGCCCCTGTGGGCGATCTGGCTGATTACGTTGGTTTCGGTGATCGCATGGTGCGGCGTCAATGGCGATCCGGCGGAGCAGTCGTGGCCGGTTCATCGCACGCAGCGCGCGTAACAGGGAGCCGGCCAGATGAAAGCAAAAGCGAAATACCTGCTGTCCGTCCTGTTCTGCTCCCTGGTCTATGCGGCGCTGTTGTCCGCATGGACGACTTTCTCGCTCGACGGCGCGCGCCATGTGCTTCTCGCCTGGGTGTGGTGCTTCATCGCCCTGACGGTCGCGTTCTCGTTTTACGCAAACCCGAAAGACGTGCGACCCGCGCCGTCGATTCTCGCTTTTGAAATGCGAAGCGGCACCCGGATCGCGGTCGGCATCGTACTGATCTGGTACGGCGATGTACTCGCTGGGGCGCTGTTCATCGCGGCGGCTCTGTTCATGCGCGCAATCAAGCATGCAGCGCAGCGGCGGCATCGTGTCGCGATGGCCGGGAGCTGAACCCATGTACGTCTACATCGAATCGGAACGCTGGCGCGACGACGAAGGCTTTTCTCGTGTGACGTACACGGTCGGTTTCTACGGTCCTGCCGGCGAATGGCATCCGGAGTCGGACCACGGCGACAGTGAAGTTGCCGCAAACCGAGTGGCCTGGCTGAACGGCAAGGCCAAGTAACCGAAGTTTTTCCAGCGCGCTCGCGCGCGCTGTCGGGCGTAATCAAGCAAAAGGCGTGACGCACTATGTGGAAGCGACTAAACCGCGATTCATTCGTCGTCGGAGGCTTCAGCCTCCTGAACCCGGATTTCTTGAAGGGACTTGAAAAGCCGGTGCGTGAGTGCCGCCGCAAAAATATCGTCGTCTTTGCTGTATTGGTCGCGGGCGGTAAGAAGCGCGCCGATAAGTGTCTGGTGAGCCGCTTCTCGGCGAGCGGGGTCATCGGAGGTAGTAGTAAGGCAAATGTCGATGACGTTCATCATGACTTCACCGAGGGCATCGAGTACAGCCTGAGCAACCTCTGTCACATCCTGCATCGTCGCAGTGCGGGGGGAAAGCAAATCCTTCGTTCCGAGCACGATTTTCTCCTCAGTGGTAGTAAGCGCCCGGAATTGTACCGGCCGAAGGTATGGGGGCGCGTCAGTAGGAACCATATGGGCGAGCTGCGGAGCGACGCCTGATGTGGATTTACGCGCGCGACGCGGTTGGGACATTGTCGGGGACGCCGGAAGCGCAAGCAGCAATCAAGCGACTTCCGTCAAAGTGGTATCGACGAGCGATCCGCCAAGCGGAGCAAGCCGGCCGCGCCAGTGCGGCGAAGATTCCCGTGCCAGGCCAGCCGATCGCCGATCGTCTGTTTGACCTGGCAGAAGCCGCGCGCTCGATCCGTGAATTTCTGGACGAGCACGCGCCGGAGCACCTGCCGGTTCGGCCGGACGCAAACGACAACGAAATCTGCATGAAGGCCCGGCGCATCGCCAACGACGTGTCGATGCGCGCGCACGGCCTGAAGCTGGTCGACGCGCTCGTCGTCGCACGCAATGCATGCGCTATCTACGGCGTTGCGCTGCCTGCCTTCGATCATCCTGCCGACCAGGTCGCGCGCGTGCGCTGCGAACTCTGGTGGCGTCGACAGCTGCGGAAGCTGCATATCCGCGCGCTCGAACATAGCAATATCCGGCTGCATTACGTCCATCGCCGCGCTGAACCGTACGCGAGTGACGAGGCGGTGCGTCGGCGCGTTGCGCAGAACCGACGCAACACGCGAACGCTGGAATCGGTCACGGTCGAAAACGAGGACGGCCAGCAGTTCACGCTCGCAGAGCTGGCGGCGAAGGGCATTTCGAACAAGGCGTTGAAGCGCGGTGAGCTGTTCACCCGCCTTCGCGGCCTGGAGGACCTGGCCGATGACGCTAAATTCCGCGGCGTCATGTTCACGCTGACGTGCCCAAGCCGCTTTCACGCGGTACGGACGACCAACGGCGTCGTCGAGCCGAATCCCGCCTACGTCGATATGTCGCCGCGCGACGGGCAGGCGTACCTGCGCAAGGTGTGGCAGCGGATTCGGGCCGAGCTGAAGCGCGAGCGCGTCGCGTATTTCGGCATGCGCGTCGCCGAGCCGCATCACGACGGTTGTCCGCACTGGCACGGCCTGGTGTTTGCCGACAAGGTCGAGCGGTTTTGTGCGGTCATGCGGAAGCACGGATTGAAGGATTCCGGACATGAGCCAGGCGCGCAGCTGCATCGCGTCCGGTTCGAAATGATCGACCGCGCGAAGGGTTCGGCGGTCGGCTACGTGGCGAAGTACATCAGCAAGAACATCGACGGGCATGCGGTCGGCGAGCACAAGACGCAAGACGGCTATGTGATCCAGGCGGATATGTGGGACGGCGACGAAATCACGCCGTCGCAGCGCGTCGAGGCGTGGGCGGCCCTATGGGGCATTCGCCAATTTCAGCAGTTCGGCGGGGCGCCGGTAGGCGTGTGGCGCGAGCTGCGCCGCGTGAAGGAACACGACCTGCCGAGCGAGGCGGAATCGCCGCGCATCAGAGCCGCGTGGCGTGCCGCGCAGAAAACCGACGAGCACCAGGCCGATTGGGCGGAATACTCGCGCGCGATGGGCGGCATCGCCGGCGAAGCGCGCATGGTGTACGTGCGCCATACCGTCGAGCACCGCGAAGGGCGCTACGGCATCGCGCCGGTGCGCGTGCCACACGGCGTCGAGGCGATAGGCGTCGCCCATGTCGTCGACGGCCTCTGTTCCTACTCCCGCGAGACGAAGATTTTCGTGCCGTCGACGCGCCACGTGTGGCAGGTGGTTCGGCGCGGCGGCGAAGCCGCCCGCCCTTGGACTGGTGTCAATAACTGTACGCGGACGGACGGGCCAGGGGTGGCCGGGACGCCCGCCGGAAGCAATAGAAGCGTCAGCGGGGAAGGAAGCGACGCGAAACGGGGTCATCGGAACCTGTAGAGCGAGGAAATTCCCATGTCTGGAATGAAGATCGGTTGTCCGTGCTGCGCCGGTGAGATTGAAGCGCGGCACACGGAAGCCATGTCGGTGACGATGCGCCGCCTGTACTTCGTCTGTGACGACTGCGGCTTTCGTTCGCCGGCGACGCTGGAAATCCTGTTCTCGCTGTCGCCGCCGGCGCGGCCGCGGGAGGACGTGGCGCTCGCCGTCTGTCCGTCTGACCGCTTGCGCGGCGCAGTGGATTCGCGGACGACGTTGAGCGTGCAGGAGGTCGGCGCATGAGATTCACGATTGCATGCCCGCATTGCGGAGCGCGCGGCATCGCGCGCGTGCTCGAACAGAAAACCGAGCTGGAGTGGGAAATCGACTACCAGTGCGACGACGTCGTGTGCGGTCATACGTACCGCGCACGACTTGGGCTAGACGTGGCCGCTCCTGTTGAGCGGCGGCCGCGGCTCGGCGAGCAGATTTCGCTTGTATAGCGGTGCCATAGAGGGATATCGACGTGCCATCTAACAGATAGCGCATCGATATCGATTAGATATCGTTTTGATATAGGGGTGATTGATGATTGTAGCGGTCGGAAATCCGAAGGGCGGGGTAGGCAAATCGACTGTTGCCGTGCAGCTCGCGCTCGGCGTCATGCTGGCGGGTCAGCGGGCCTGGCTGGTCGACGGTGATCCTCAAGGCTCAAGCGCCGGCGCCGCGCACGCGCGCCGCGATGCCGGCCGCGCGGGCCTGGCGTCGCTGTTCTGCGATGACGGGAAAGAGCTGCACCGGACGATCCAGGCGAGCGCGCAGAATTACGACCACGTCGTTATCGATATCGGTGCGCGCGATTCGAGCGCGTTTCGCGCAGCGCTCGCTGTCGCGGACGTGGTGCTGATCCCGGTTATGCCGCGCTCGTTCGATGTTTGGGCATTGGACGACATGGCGAGGCTGCTGGGTGAAGCACGCAAGGTCAACCAGGTTCGTGCGCTCGCCTTCCTGAACGCGGCGGATATCCAGGGCGCCGACAACGGCGAAGCGGAAGCGGTCATTGCCAGCTACGATGCATTCGACCTGTTGCCGTGCCGGCTGTATCGACGTAAGGCGTACGCCAACGCCAGCGCGGCGGGGTTGCACGTCGAGGAAATGGGCCGCCGCGACACGACCGCCTGCGCGGAAATCGAGCGACTGCAAGACGCCGTGTTTGGCGTACTCAAGGCGACGCACGACGAACCGTAACCCGTCGATATCGACACGCCGTCAACCAGCAACCGAAACGGTATCAAACCGATATCGAAGCGATACCAAGACGATAGGGGTTCATATGTCAGTTACGAGAAGGCCCGCGATGCCGGCGGTTTCCGCCATCGACACATTCATCCAGGGAGCGCCGGACGCGCGGCCAGGCGCCGCGAGTAGCAATCGCGCTAGCTCGGCGTCGAGCCAGCGCCAGGTCAAGCGAAAAATCAGCGTCGATATCGATCCTGATCTCTTGGCCCGTGTCGATGAGGCCGCACGGGCTTCGGGAATATCACGAAACGCCGCGCTTGCCATTGGCGCGCTGCACTTCTTGAACGAAGCCTTGCGGCGGGCGAACTAGCGCAGAAGGTAGGTAAGGTGCAATCGACACAACGTCGATTGCACCCCAATTACCTGTTTTAGCCCCAAATATTGATGAAACTGGAAAGCGTGAAATTGGGCGGAAATTTGTAGCGAAATTTGAGCGCTGAAAATTGAAATCAATTTCAGAGGCAAAGTTGTCGGCAGCAAAAATAACTTGAAAGTTAGTTTGAGTGGTGAGCGCTAAGTAGTAGTGAGGGGCAAGCAGAAGTGGTGAGTTGTAAGTAGTGAGTAGTGAGGTCAGTTTGTGAGTGTTGTTTATGCATAATTTTTGCATATCAACTTGGGAGGCACGAAACTTTGGGCTGAAATTTGAGGTCGAAAGTGTCGCAAACGATAGACAAAACGATTGACAACAAAACGGTGCGTGGTAGATTGGGTAACAACGTTATGATTTCACTGTAACGAAAAGGGCCGCACGAGGCGGCCCTGCTGGCTCCAACTATTAGTGGTGGTGGAAGGCCAGCAACGCGTAGAGCACCGCGCCGAGGGCGTGGTTACACGCGAGTAGCGCATAAATATTAAGGGACATATCAAGGTCCTTATGGTGGTTGAATTGTCTGACAAAAGCGACTTACCTTCAGTTTCCACGCCGGGGGTAGTCGCTACTTTTTTGGCGGGGCAGATCATGCCCGCCTGTCGATAATCCTAAACCCTTTCTTATTTTTTTTCACGAACTCTTCGTATGAAGATCGTCAATCCCGGCAGCAACGGGACTTGAAAGTCCAATTGGCGCTGACTCCTGGCTTTTAAGCCGATTTACGAAGTCATTCAAAACGGTTCAAAACCCCGCAGGTTCGCTGTTTAAGCGCATCGACACGGTACGCATACGGTCGCGTCCTCGCCCGACAGCAAGGCGTCGCACAAATGCAACAGCGGAGTCGCGCTGCTGGTCGCTCTGACCGCCACCGGTGCCGCCCGACGTGTCGGCAGCAATTCCTCCGTACCGCGCGCGGGCGGTGGATGCTGCATCACAGCGCATTGAGTGTGCATTCAATTGCACAGAAATCCCGCAGTATGAAACCGCCGGCGGCCCGCGCCAGTAGGCGGCCGCCGACCTCCGGCCAGGTGCATAGAAAGTACCCTGACAAATGAAGCGGGCAGGCGGGGAGGGGACTGCGCAGCGGCGGCGCCGCCGCCGGTGTGCCGATACCCCCCGCCGTACCCCCAGGAAGGTCTGATCGACACGCCGTCAGGCCCTACAGCGGCTTCGCAGATGGCGTCCGACCCTCGGCGGGCCAGTAGTGGGGCAACGGCGTGTAGGCGGTCTGAGCGGCCCCTGCGCACAATGTGAAAAACCATGCGGGAATGATGCGCGAGCGGCCGCGGGTTCGGCCGGCGCACGCCGCGTCCGGCTGCGGCGCGCGCCGAACCGGCGAGCCGCACAAAGCAGTAGTCATAGTGTCCCCCATAGGTTACAATTGATTCATGTTCAAAGTCCTGACCACCCCCCAATTTGATAACTGGCTCGACGGGCTTCGCGATCCAGTCGGCAGCGCGGCAATCAGCCTGCGCATCGAGCGGGCGAAGCTCGGCAACCTCGGCCAGTGGCGCGCAGTCGGTGACGGCGTCAACGAAATGAAGATCGACGTAGGGCCGGGATACCGAGCCTACTTCGTGAGGCGAGGAAAAATCATCGTCGTGGTGTTGTGCGGCGGGGACAAGTCGACGCAAAAGAAAGACATCAAGACGGCGAAGCAAATCGCCGGTGAACTGGAGGATTGAGTATGAAAATCAGCGAACTGGCCGAATTCGACGGCTCGAAGTACCTGAAGGACGAGGAAACGATTCGTCACTACCTGGCGCAAGCGTTCGAAGATGGCGATCCGCGCCTGATCCAGGCCGCGCTCGGGAACGTCGCGAAAGCACGCGGCATGTCCGCCCTGGCGCGCGAGTCCGGCGTAAAGCGCGAAGCGCTCTACCGTGCGCTGTCGGAAGGTGGGAACGCGGAGTTTGCAACGATCATGAAGGTTGTCGGCGCATTGGGATTGCACCTGACCGTTGCCCCGGCCGTGCAGGCGGCCGAAGCGGCGCCGGTGCCTGCGCCGACACCCACGCGCGCGCGCCCGCGCGCACGCGCTGCGGCACACGCGTAACGGCGCCAGGGCCGGCCGCGAATGTCGCGCCGGCCCCGACGACGTTTATGCCGCCGACGACGCCGGCGGAATGGCGTATGGATCGAAGCTCACGACTTCTTCGCCGAGCCAGTCGTTCAGCTCCAGGAAGCGCGACTGCAGCGGCACAATTTCATTTCGCCCGAACACGCGCGCAGCGGTGTCGGGCGTGCCAAACCCGCCCGAATTGCTCGGCACGATGCCGAGCAGCTGCGGCGGCACGCGATGCGCGGCGAGCAAGTCGTCGCGCGTCACGTTCTTGATATTGAAAAATTCATCCTTCGCGGCAACCTCGGAAACGGGGATAAGCTGGATGCCGTCCTTCTTG
Organism: Burkholderia sp. Bp9140; assembly: GCF_003853425.1. NCBI lineage: Bacteria > Pseudomonadati > Pseudomonadota > Betaproteobacteria > Burkholderiales > Burkholderiaceae > Burkholderia > Burkholderia sp. Bp9140. The sequence continues at coordinate 24,114 of NZ_QTPQ01000019.1, read as the reverse complement.
CCGCCCGGCGCATACATGAACACGTTTCGGAAGTTGCCCGGCCCCTTGCTGTTCTTCAACGCTGCGCGCATGTTGTCCACGTCGGTCTGAGTCTGCGCCGCGTCCGTCATGTACAGGATGAAGCCGGCATGGCTTCCATTCTCGTAATACTTCCGGCGGAACAGCGTCGACGATTCGTTGAGCCAGGCCGAATGAAGCGAGCTGAGATATTCCGGCAGGCCGTACACCTCTTGATTGATATCCGACTGCATCACATGAAAGACGCTGTTCGGCTCGAATTCATGTTCGATCCGCCAGCCGTTCGCGTACACGTAGCCGCTGAAGTCGGCCTTCCGGCGGGTGTACTTCGCAAGCGTGTTTTCCAGGCTCAGTGTGCCGCCGAGCCGATTGCGGCGCCGTTCCAGGTAACCGTTACCGAACACCATGAAATCGAGCGCCAGGCGTCCGAATTTCGCGCGTGAAAGCAACGGGTGCGGCCGGAACGTCGATGCCAACACGTTTGCCTTGAAGTACAGCGCGGAACTGTGGTGCGTGCTCGCTCGAAATGACTTCGCAATCCCGTGGAAGCTCACCGGCGGTTCGAACCACTGACCATTCGACCAACATTCAACGTAGTCGAGAATTTCGGCCCGATCCATCACCGGAATCGGGTCATCGAAGGTGAACACTTCGGCACGTGCCGGCGCTGGCGCGACCGGCGCGAGATTGGATGATGCGGCGGCCGTGTGGCGGCCGCGCGTGCGCTTGCTCACGAATAAATCTCCATGAAGGATTGAGAATTCAGGCCGCCGCCGTCGAGCGGTTCGCGGTCGATCGCATGCAGGCACGCCCACGCCAGGTCGGCGTGGCCGGTTTCCTCGGAGCGGTCGGCCGTGTACGTCGCGCGATGGCCGCCGGCCGTAATAGTCTGTTTGATCGCCATGAAGGCGGCCGCCAGGTCTGTCCATCCGGCGTCGAACTGAAAGCGTCCGTTGCGAATCACCGACTGGCCTTTGAGCACCAGGCGGGTTTTAACCTCGGGCGTGTAGTTGATTGCGGTCGCGCCAGGGTAGAACTTCCGGACGAGCTGGTAGACGCCCTGGCCCATGCCGGTTGTGTCGATGCCGATATGCCCGACGTTGTAGCGCAGCGTGACCTGGCGAATCGCTTCGGCCTGGGCTTCGAAGTCGTTGCCGCGGAACTGGTGGCGTTCGAGCACGCGGAACCGGCCTCCTTCGACGCGCGGCGGTGCGATAACGGCCAGACCGGCCGAGTCGCCCGTTAGTGCAGGGTCATAGCCGACCCACACCTCGCGATGGCCGAACGGGCGCAGCAGCAACGGCGAAAAGTCGTCGGCCCATTCTTCCCAGGAATCGACCATGCAGTTCTGCAGCTCGGTCAGCTTGAACACCGACAGAGAATCGTCGATGAACGCGCACATAAGCAGATTGGCGAATTCCTCGGCGCTGTACTCGCGGCGCAGCTCGTCGATGTCGAACAAGTCGCAGCCGCCCGCCATCGCGTCCAAGATCGTCACGATCTGGCGCCACTGTGCGTCCTTGCACAACATGCCGCGTACGAGCGCTTCGTGGCTTGTATCGATCTGAACGCGATCGCCGGCCGCGCGGCCACGGTTCGCGTGCGCACCGCTCCAGAACGCGAACGCCTCATGCATCACGCTGGACGGCGTGCTGAAGTACGTCTTGCGCCAGCGCTTGTGCATTGCCATACCGGATGCGACCTTGTTCAGCTCGCGGAACTTCGGTACCCAGAAATACTCATCGAAATAGAAGTTCCCGTGGTACGACTGCGCCGTGCGTGCGTTCGTCCCCAGGAAGTAGAGGATCGCGCCGTTCGGGATAGCAATCGGATCGCCGGTCAGCTCAACGTCGGCAGCGTCACGCGCGAACTGCGTGATGTACTGTTTGAACACGTGCGCCTGGGCCTTACTGGCCGACAGGAAAATCTGATTTCGGCCGGTATCGAGCGCGTCGACTAACGCTTCGCGTGCGAAATACCAGGTTGCGCCGATCTGCCGCGACTTCAGAATGTTCCGCGTGCGCTGGTCGCCGTTTCGATACCAGACCTTCTGGTAGTCGAACAGCGAATCGCGGAACGCCTCAACGATGCGTTTGTGCTGTTCCTCGGTGATTTCGTTGCGGACGGGCTTACGCTTCGGGCCTGCGCCACGGCCGGCAACCTTGGGATTCAGGTCGCTTTCCTTGCCGCTGCCTTCATAGTTGCGCACGCGCGCCAGGCGTTCGAGCACGCGGCCCAGCGCGTCCATTTCCTTGTAGTCGCCGCCGTCCTTCTTTTCCTTCTCGATGAGCACGACCATGCGCGCTTCGGCTGTCGCCGCGACGCGCTCCTGGGCGGTCGCCTCTTTCCATTGCTCGCGCCGACACCATGACGCGACGGTGGCGTACTTCAGTTCGAGATGACGCGCGATCGATGACACGCGCCAGCCCTGCCAATAGAGCGAGCGCGCGATCGTTCGAACGTCCTTTTCGCGTTTGGATTGGTCGGTGGTTTCGAGCATCCGGCAAGGGTAGGGCGACGCGCGCGCGCGATCACGCCGAGCACGCTGTACCCGCGAGCGCAACGAACACCGCTCGTTGAGCGCGCGACGCTGAACGCCGAATATGAGAACCACGCTCAATCAACCACGGTTCGAAACCTCTCTATGGCTGGCAAAACGAAATCGAAATTCTTCCGCGTAGCGGTGGAAGGCGCGACCACTGACGGTCGCGAGATCAAGCGTGAATGGCTCACGCAGATGGCGAAGAACTACGACCCGGCGCTGTATGGCGCGCGGATCAACGTGGAACACATTCGCGGCGTCACGCCGCTGTCGGCAAACACGCCGTTCGGTTCGTATGGCGATGTGCTCGCCTGCGAAGCGCGCGAAATCGAAGACGGGCCGCTGAAAGGAAAGATGGCGCTTTTCGCGCAAATCGACCCGACCGACGAAATGGTGAAACTGACGACGGACAAGCGCCAGAAAATCTATTCGTCGATCGAAATCAACCATTCGTTCGCGGACAGCGGAGAAGCGTATCTGATCGGCATCGCGGCGACCGACAACCCGGCAAGCCTCGGCACGGACAAGCTCAAGTTCGCCGCGCTGCGCTCCAGCAATGTCTTTTCCGACGCGCTCGAAACCACTATCGAATTCGAAGGCGTGCAGGAATTCGCGGGCCGCAGTCTGCTTGCGCACGTCAAAAGCATGTTCGCGAACAGTCGCACCGGCGACGAGAAGCGCCTGCTGGAAATTCAAAGTGCCGTCGAAGAAGTGGCGAAGTTCGCGAGCGAGCAGACGGGCGAGCTGCGTACCGCGCTCGCGAACGCCGAGCAACGCGCGACGGCTGCCGAAAAGAGTGCTGCCGAAGCGCTGTCCGCCGTCGAAAAGCTGACTGCGACTCTCGCAGCTACCGACAACAGCAATACGTTCCGTCCGAAGTCGACCGGCGGCAGCGGCGAAACGGTCACGGACTGCTGACCGTCAATCTGATTAACGGAGAACAACCACATGCAGAAACTCACGCGCCTGGCGTTCGAGCGATACGCCGCGCAAATCGCGAAGCTCAACGACACGTCCGACCCGTCGACTAAGTTCGCAGTCGATCCGACCGTGCAGCAAAAGCTCGAATCGAAGATGCAGGAATCGAGCGCGTTCCTGAAGAAGATCAACGTGCTGCCCGTGACGGAGCGCGAAGGCGACAAGGTCGGCTTGAGCGTCGGCCGCCCGATCGCGAGCCGTACCGATACGACGAAGGGGCCGCGCAAGCCGATCGATCCGACTGCGCTCGAAAGCACCGGCTATCGTTGCGAAAAGACCGACTCCGACACGGCGATTTCGTACGCGAAACTCGACGCCTGGGCGAAGTTTCCCGATTTCCAGACGCGCATTCGCGACCTGATCCTGACGCAGAACGCGCTCGATCGAATCATGATCGGCTGGAACGGCGCGAAGGTTGCGCCGGAAACCGATCGCGACGCAAACCCGTTGCTGCAGGACGTGAACATCGGCTGGCTGCAACAGTATCGCGCTCATGCAGCGCAGCGCGTGCTTCACGAAGGCAAGCAAGCTGGCAAGGTGATGGTCGGCAAGGGCGGCGACTACGCGAACATCGACGCCCTGGTGATGGATATCGTGTCGTCCATGATCGACGCCTGGTTCCAGGAAGATACGGGCCTGGTTGTGATCTGCGGCCGCGATCTGCTGCATGACAAGTATTTCCCAATCGTGAACGCCGACCAGGCGCCGAGCGAACGCCTCGCGGCCGACCTGATCGTGAGCCAGAAGCGCATCGGCAATCTGCCTGCGGTACGCGTGCCGTTCGTTCCGAAGGGCACGCTGATGGTGACGAAGCTCGACAACCTGTCGATCTACTACCAGGAAGGCGCCCGCCGGCGCACGCTGAAGGACGTTCCGGAGCGCGATCGCATCGAGAACTACGAATCGTCGAACGACGCGTACGTGGTCGAAGATTTCGGTTGCGGTTGCGTGGCCGAAAATATCGAGCTGGTGGCGGCATGACGATCAAGACGCCGGCCCGAATGCATTTCGAGCGCGTGAGCGCCGCACGTGCGGCGGCCGCGGCCGCACCTGGTGAAACGATGGCCGGCGCGACGCCGTACGAGCTGATGCTGCGCAAACTCGCAATCGACCGGCGCGCGCTGAAGGGCGTGCAGTCGGTGACCAGAAAAATCGAGCTGAAACGGAAGTTGCTGCCGGAGTACGCCGACTATGTGGCCGGCGTCTTGACAGGTGGGCGCGGTGCCCAGGATGACGTGCTGGTGACGATCATGGTGTGGCGGATCGACGCCGGCGACTACGATGGCGCGCTCGCGATCGCAACCTATGCACTGGAACATGGCCTGGTCATGCCCGACCAGTTCGACCGCTCGCTCGCTTCAGTCGTCGCCGAGCAGTTCGCCGACGCGGCGCTGCAATCGTTCATGGAGGACGGCACGTTCGAAGTCGCGAGCCTCGAAACGATCGCCGAGCGGACTGAGCAGGGCGACATGCACGACCAGATTCGCGCGAAGCTGTACCGCGCGCTCGGCTATGCCGTGCAGGCGGCCGAGCCAGTGCGCGCGCTCGATTACCTGCGGCGAGCGCTGAAGTACAACGAGCGCGTAGGCGTGAAAAAGGACATTGACCGGCTGACGAAGCTGGTCGAAGCCTCGGGCCGTCAGGGCGATGGCACCGGCGGCACGTAAAGAGCCCAACCCGGCATGGCGGCACCGACGCCCCTGGTCCTACGCCTGACGGACATGGACCTTGTGCGTCGGTCCACCGCCACCTAATCCTTTCCCGATCATGAGCAGCTTTGTTGCAACTGCGTCGCCGACGCCCGCCGCGTCGCCGGTCGACGGCGTCGTGACCAATGACGGCTGGTATCCCGACGTGAATCTCACCGGCCTGCGCGATGCGATGCGCCTCGACGGCACGGTGACAGCAGAACGGATGCGGCATGCGACCCGTGATGCCGTCCTGAGCGTGAACAGCGAGCTGTCCGCGTGGCGCACGCGCCAGGTCGCGGCCGGTCATGCTGCACTCGACGACGTGCCCGCCGCACGCGTCGACGGTCAAAGTGCCATCGTGCATCACTACCTGCGTGCGGTGTATCACCGCGCGTACGCCGACGTGACGGAGAAATTCCGCGGCTACGACTCAACGAAATCGGGCGGCCAGGATGCCGCCGACCTGGCCTGTACCGTCGAAGAAGCCAGGCGCAACGCCCGATGGGCAGTAAGCGCAATCCTCGGCGTCCCAAATTCGACTGTGGAACTGATTTGATGAAGGTTGCGGCACTGCAAGGTGAATCCCTCGACGCAATGTGCTGGCGCCACTACGGCACGACGGCCGGCACCGTTGAAGCCGTGCTCGAAGTGAATCCGGGCCTGGCCGCCCTGGGCGTCGCGCTGCCGATGGGAACGCTCGTCGACATGCCCGACCTGGACGCGATCGCGCAGACGAAGCCGCTACTGCAACTGTTTGACTGACCTGGAGCCGCCCGTATGGCTGAACCGAACACCTCGACCGCTGCCGCTCTGCTGGCCGCGGTCGGCCTGGCCGGCGTTGCGCCTGGCATCGACGGCGACGCACTGATCGGCGCGTTTGCTGGCGCCGCGCTCGTCGTCGTCACGTCGAAAGACCTGGGAATCGCGCAGCGGGCCGCCTACATGCTGATTTCCCTGGTCATGGGCTACCTGGCCGCGCCGGAGATCATCAATGCGGTTCCGATCCGCTCGACCGGCGTCGCTGCGTTCTTCGCTGCGGCGCTCGTCATCACGGTCACGCTGACGCTGATCGAGCGGGTGAAAGGGATGGACGTTTTCGATTTGCTCCGTAAGGGGAAGTGACATGCACCTGTCCTACGCCTTGATCGCGCTCGCGGCACAGGTCGCCGTGATTCTGCGTGTGCTGACGTACCGCAAGAACGGGGCGCGGCACCGTTTCCATATCGCGTGGACGGCCTGGCTGATCGTCGCGATTTCCGGCGGCTCGGCGATCGAGCTGCTACTGCACCCGGAGCCGGTCGGCGCGTTTCAGGCGCTGCGCGACGTGCTGCTGGCGCTATTCGTACACCTTGCGCGCGGCAACGTCGCGCGCCTACTGCGGAGTAATGACGCATGAACACCCTACGATTGGACACCCGCGGCGCGGAAGTCGGTCTGCTGCAGCAACGACTCACGCGAGCAGGCTATCCCGTCGACGTGACGCACGTTTTCGACGAACAGACAGAGCGGGCGGTGATTGCACTGCAGCGGGCGGCCGGCCTGGTCGTCGACGGCGTCGCGGGCAAGAACACCTACGCATTTCTCGCGACTGGCATGCGCGACCCCAAGCACATGACCGATGCGGACATTGCGCGTGGAGCAGACACCTTGGGCGTCCCGACCGCGTGTGTTCGCGCTGTGTGTGCCGTCGAATCGCGCGGCTCAGGTTTCCTGTCGGACGACCGGCCGGTGATTCTGTTCGAACGCCACGTCATGTATCGCCGCCTGGTCGAACACGCCGGGCCTGGCGACGCGGTGCATTACTCGCTGCTGTATCCGAACGTCGTGAACAAGCTGGCGGGCGGATACCAGGGCGGCGCCGCCGAATATGTGCGCCTGGACATGGCCGCGCGCCTCGACGCGGCGGCCGCGTACGAATCGGCTAGTTGGGGCGCGTTTCAGGTTATGGGCTTTCATTGGGAACGCCTGGGCTACTCGAGCGTCGACGCCTTCGTCGCGGCGATGGAGACGAGCGAAGGCGCGCAGCTCGACGCGTTCGTGCGCTTCGTCGCGGCCGATGCGGGTCTGCTGGCCGCGTTGAAAGGGCGAAAGTGGGCCGCATTCGCGAAGGGCTACAACGGCCCGGATTACGCCCGCAACCTGTACGACGCGAAGCTGGCCCAGGCATACGCGCGTTTCGCTGTCGACGAAAAGGCCGCCGCATGACCGCAGTCGGTGCGCGCGTGGTCGTTGTCGTGGCCGCTGCTGGTGTTGCGTTTGGCGGCTGGCAGTACGTGCGCGCGCTGCGGCTCGAACTGCACCAGGCGAGCGCGGCGGCCGCCCAGGCGAAACAGAGCCTGAGCCAGCGCGACGACGTAATCGACAGGCTACTGCGCGACGCGAACGAGAAGGACGAGCAGCGCGCGCAGCTCGAAAAGACCCGGCAGGCCGTCGACGCGGCACTCGCTGCCTACAGGAAGGAACTACGGAGCCTGATCGATGAAAACCCTGCTGTCCGCGAATGGGCTGCTACTCCTTTGCCTGACGACGTTCGCCGCCTGCACGCCCGTCCGGCCGCCACCGGCGCCGACGATTACGGTCAACGAATGCGCGGCGGCGAACCGCTGCACGATGGAGGCGACCGAACCCCGAACTAACGAGGAAATGAGCGACGCACTCGAAGTCGTGCGTGCGGCCTGGGCGCGGTGCGCGGCCGTCGTCGACATGATCGTGACATGCCAGGAAAAGAACCGCGGCACGAGCGCGACGCATGAATAAGATCAACAGTCTGCGCGTCGCGCTCACGGAGGCGGTGCCGGCGCTGTCCCATGCGCCGGACCAACTGACCGTGTTTATCAATCACGGGCGGATCGTCGCGACCGGTACGCGCTCGCCGTCGTTCGAATATCGGTACGAGGGCGAAATCATCATCGAGAAATTCACGGGCGATGCTGACGTCGTGTTCGTCGCGGTGGTGGAATGGGTGCGAGCCAATCAACCCGACCTGGTCGCGAACCCGGACGAGCGGCACCACGGTATTTCGTTCGTTGCCGACGTGCTCGACAACCAGGCAGTAGATCTGTCGATCAAGGTGCAACTGACCGAAAACGTTGTGGTCACGGACGGGGACGGCGGCCGCACGATCGAGCATGTCGACGATTCGGCTGATCGCGCGCTGTCGGATTCGAACGCATGGATGTGGGAATGTAATGGCGGAGCTGACCGCACTTGAGAAATGGGCGAGCGGCTTGCTCGCGAAGCTGTCGCCGGCGCAGCGCATGCGCGTCGCGCGCGACATTGCGGGTGAGCTGCGCCGCGCGCAGCAGTCTCGCATCGTCGCGCAGCAAAACCCGGACGGTTCCCAATTCGAGCCGCGGAAGGCGAAAGCGGGCGGAAAGCGGCTGCGCGACAAGAAAGGGCGGGTGAAGCGTGCGGCGATGTTCCGCAAGCTGCGCACTGCGCGCTATCTGCGCATCGAAGCGAACCCGGCCGGCCTGGCGGTCGGCTTCGACGGCCGCCTGGCAGGCATCGTTCGCGTTCACCAGGAAGGCAGGACGGCACCGGTCGAACCGGGCGGACCGATGGCGAAATACCCGGTTCGGATGGTTCTCGGGTTCGCGAAGCACGACCGCGACCTGGTGCGTGACCGTCTGTTACGCCACCTGACCGATTGACCGATAGTCGGCCTCGGTCGACGCCAGGCGTCGCGACGCCACGTCGAAGTACGCCGGACTCGTTTCGCATCCGATCCACTTCAGGCCGGCGTCGCGCGCGGCAACCAGGAACGTCCCGGAGCCGGCGAACAGGTCGCATACCACACCGCCTTCCGGCACCAGGCGCACCACGTCGCGCGCCAGCTCGATCGGCTTCTCCGTGACGTGCTGTTTCGGCAGCGTCAGGCGGGTCGGGAACACGCCCGGTAGGTACACGCTGCTGTCGTTCATCGGGCCGCGGCTTGCCCACACGATGAATTCCGCCTGTTGTGCGAATCCGCCGCGCCGCGGCCGCGTCCGACCAGGCGTTTTGTCCCATACCGCGATGCCGCGCAGAGTCAGGCCGGCCGCCTGCACAACGTCCGTGAGCGTCGCGAGCTGGCGCCAGTCGATAAAGCAGACGAGCAGGGCGCCCGGCTTCATCGCGCGCCGGCACTCGGTAAGCCAGGCGTGGCACCAGAACGCCCAGGCGCGCTGGTCCATGTTGTCCCCTTCGAAATCGGAATAGACGGCTTTCGTGTCGGTGTTGATGTACTTCTGGCTCGGGGCGCGCGTGCGTGCCGATAGGTGCAACCCGCCGGATGCATACGGCGGATCGGTGAACACCAGGTCGACGGACTGATCGGGCAGCGTGCGCGCCAGAGCGAGCGCGTCGACGCGATGAAGCTGGTTGAGCATCGGGGAAATGTCGGCCGCGGGCGCGGCTTCGGAAATCTGAATCGTCATGGTTCTAAGACAGCGTGGAAAGGGCACGCGCGACGCGCACCAGGTGCGTCGTTGAGCATGTGACGGCGATTGTCGGCGCACGATCGCTCGCGAGCGCGACGAGCGCCCTGTACCCGCGAGCACGACATTGGCCGTTGCTCGCTTCGCGCGCGGGCGATCGGCAACATTGCCGATATGGATTCGAACGAAATTAACCGCCAGATGCGCAACGCCGTCCGCAAGGGATCGATCTTCGATATCGATTTCGCGAACGCGTTGTGCCGTGTCTCGATCGGTGAATCGGACGAGAATGGCCTGCAGACGAACTGGATGCCCTGGCTGACGCCGGCGGCCGGCGACACACGCGAATGGTTGCCGCCGTCGAAGGGCGAACAGGTGATGGTGCTCGGCCCGATGGGTGATCTTGCCCAGGGCGTCGCGCTGCGCGGCTTCTTTTCCGATGCGTTCGGCGCACCGGACCAGAGTCCGAACGCTCACACCCGCACGTACAAAGATGGCGCGCGCGTTTCGTACGACTTCGCGGCGCACGCGCTCAATGCTGTGTTGCCGGCCGGCGCAACGGTTCGCATCGTCGCGCCGGTAAGCGTCATTGTCGAAACGGATGTCGCAACCGTCAAGGCGAAGGCCGTCACGATCGACGCGAAAAACACGACCGTCACGGGCGCATTGCTCGTTAAAGGGCCGTTCACGTTCCAGTCGGGCATGACCGGTTCGGACGGCAGCGGCCAGGGCGGTGCCGGCGCAGTGATGACGATTCAGGGCAGCGCTCGATTCACGGGCGTTGTGACGGCCGACACCGATGTGAAGTCGAAGAACGTCAGCCTCACGGAACACCCGCACGATGCGCGCGGCGAGTATGGCCGCACGTCCGGACCGATCGCGGGGGCATCGTGAAGGGAATGAACGCCGTCACGGGTCGCGCAATCTCCGGCCTCGAACACCTGGCGCAATCTGTCGGCCGAATCATCGGGACGCCGCTCGCGAGCTGCATTCAGCGCCGCGAATTCGGTTCCGAAGTTCCCGACCTGATCGACGCGCCGACGAACGGCGAAACGCGCGTGCGCCTGTACGCCGCCGTTGCCACTGCGTTGATTCGATGGGAACCGCGCATTACGGTGGCGCGCGTTCAGCTCGTCGTCGATGCTGAGAACGCGTATGCGGGGCGCCAGTACATCGACGTCGAAGGCTGGACCGATGAACGCGACGAGCCGGTAACGGTTCGCGTACCAGCATCGAATGGGGTCGCGCGATGAGAACGACTCCGATCGACCTGTCGCAACTGCCGGCGCCCGATATCGTCGACGTTATCGACTTCGAAACGCTGTACGCGCAACGCAAAGCGCGCCTCATTTCGCTCTACCCGAAGGAACAGCAAGCCGAAGTGGCGGCAACGCTCGCGCTCGAATCCGAGCCGTTGACGCGTTCCCTCCAAGAGAACGCATATCGTGAAATGGTGCTGCGCGCGCTTGTCAACGACAAAGCACGCGGCCTGCTGCTGGCATATGCCACCGGGACGACGCTCGAACACCTCGGCGCGTACTTCGACGTTGAACGCTTGTTGGTTTCGCCTGGCGATCCGGAAAACGAAACCGATCCTGTCTACGAGGACAACGACAGCTTGCGCGAACGCATCCAGCTCGCGCCCCGCGGCTTCTCTGTCGCCGGACCTGACGACGCGTACGTGTTTCACGCGCGCGCCGCTGACGGTCGCGTGTTATCAGCGTCGGCTTATAGCCCGAAACCGTGCGTCATGGTCGTAACGATTCTGTCGCGCGAAGGCGACGGCAAGGCGTCCGATGAGCTGCTGAAGGTTGTCCGCAAAGCGCTCGAAGGTAAGCGGCCGCAAACGGACCAGGTCATCGTGCAGAGCGCGGACATTGTCCGTTACACGATTCGCGCGACCCTGCGATTCTTCGCTGGTCCGGATCGCGCGGTTGCGCTCGCCGAAGCGACGAAGAGGACGCAGGCATTCGCCGATGCAATGCACCGAACGGGAATGGAAGTCACCGTGGACGGTCTGTATGCCGCGATGCGTGTCGCAGGCGTGCAAAAGGTGTTGCTCGATACGCCCGCAAACGGTGTGCCGATCGGCATCAACCAGGCGTCCTATTGCACTGGTATCGAGCTGATCGACGGCGGGGTGGCCGATGAATAACCTTTTGCCGCCGAACGCGACGCCGCTCGAACGGCGTTTGGCAACGACGAATGCCGCAATCAGCGATATCCCGGTGACGCTCGATGTGCTGATGGATGCCGACGCGATTCCGCTGCGCTTTCTGCCCTGGCTTGCCTGGCATTTCGGCGTCGACACCTGGCGCGATGAATGGCCCGAAGCCGTGAAGCGCGCTCGCGTGAAATCGGCTATCAGCATCGCTCGCAAGAAGGGAACGGCGGACGCGGTGCGCGAAGTCTGCGCGTCGTTCGGTGCAAACGTCGTCATGCGCGAATGGTTCGAGACGACGCCGCAGGGCGAGCCGGGCACGTTCGAAATCATTCTGACGGTCGGCTCGCGCGACGGCGTGCCAGTAACGGCGCAGTACGTCGCCGACATCATCGCCGAAGTGGATCGGGCGAAGCGCGGGACCGCCCACTACACATTGACGCAGGGCTACGCCTCGATCGGAACGATCGGCGTCGCGGCCGGCGCGCGTGCGGCGCTCTATCGCCGCCTCTCCCTCACGGATTGAACATGGCAGGAAACGTAATTCAGCTGACGGACGCCGGCCGTGCCGCCCTGGTCGCGCCGGGTAATACGGGCACCGCCGCGCGGAAGATCACGCAGATTGGCCTGGGCACGGCGTCGTTCGTGTTCAAACCCGACATGAAGGTACTGCCGAACGAGCTGAAGCGCACGACGACGTTCGGCGCATCGAACGTCGCGAGCGACACGATGCACGTCCTGATCCAGGACGACACGAACGCGCAGTACAAACTCTATGCGTTCGGCCTGTATCTGGATAACAGCGTGCTCCTGGGCGTGTACGTCCAGGACACCCCGATTCTCGAGAAGGCGCCGGCGGCAATGTTGCTGCTGGCCGCCGATATGGTTTTCAAGTCGATCGATGTGACGAAGCTCGAGTTCGGGCCGACTACGTTCCTCAATCCGCCGGCGACAACTGAGCAGAAAGGCGTCGTGGAACTGGCGACGCAAGCTGAAGTCGACGCCGGCGCGGACGACACGCGCGCCATCACGCCGAAGGGCGCCGCGACGCGCTATGTGCCGTTCATTGGCGGCCGCTTCACGGGGCCGGTAAAGATTTCGAAGGGCACCGGCGAAATTTCGGACGATGGTTCCAGCGTCCTGCAGACGTTCGGCGATTCGCGCACGACCGGGAAAACGCTGTTCGGAACGGGCGTGAAGGCTGGCCGCGCCTATGCGGACAACGATCGGTTCTACATGAGCGCGGATGGCGACGTTCGCGTCGGATCGAGCGGCGCCGCCGGCCAGCTCCAGCTCGCAGCTGGCAACGCGGTGCATGGGGTACTGACGAAGGATGGCCGCATTCTGTTCGGCAAGAACCAGACCGACGACGGCAATGCTGCGATGCAGGTCATGCCTGAGACACCGGAAGGGTTCGCCCTGGCGATCTACCGGGCTGCGGCGTATCCCCAAGCGATCAAGATCGCGGCATCGCCGAGCGCGTCGACCAGGAACGAAAACGTCATCGAATCGTACTCCGCGCTCGACAACGCGAAGCCGCTCGTTATCGGCGCGACGACCGACGGGAACAACGCCGAGCCGACACGCGGCGTCGTCGCGATTTGGTTGCAAGTGCTCGGGCAAACGCGGGCCGTGCTGAACAAAGACGGCCAGTTCTTGTTGGGTGCTGGCACGGCTGCAAGTGGGCCGGCGTTGCTCCATGTTGGTGGTTCGTCACGCTTCGCCGGCCCGATTTGGCGTGGCCTCACGAACGCGATTCAGGTCGGCTCGTCGGACAGCGCTGGCATCCAGAACGCAGGTACCGGCGGCGATGCATCGATCAACAACGCCCGCTTCAGTGCCGACACGGTCGGTCCCGCGATCAACCTCGGGAAGTCTCGCGGCTCGTCGATCGGCGCGCAGGCGGCAGTGAAGGCCGACGACGCTCTCGGGTCCGTCTATTTCTGTGGGTCGGACGGAGAACGGACGCTGATGGGGGCCGCTATCGTCGCGTCAGCGGCGTCCGGTTTCACGTCGACTTCTCACGCGGCACGGCTGGATTTCCACACAGTTCCGAATGGGGCGGTGGCGTCGATTCTGCGCATGCGTATCACCGCTGACGGCCGCGTGTTGTATGGCAACACGGACGACAACGGCCAGGACATGATCCAGTCGCGCGGCTCGATCTATTCCAGCGGTGGCGTGCGAAGCGCAGGGTACGACGCGAACGGTAGCGGCGCGCAGTTTCGCGCGGTCGGCGCGGATTACGGCGTCATGATCCGGAACGACAACAAGAGCGCCTGGTTCCTGTCGACGAAGAAGGGAGACGCGTACGGGACCTACAACGACTACCGCCCGCTCGCCTGGTCGCTCGACACGGGCGCCGTCCGTATCGACGGATCGGGCGCCGGCACCTCGTTCGGCGGATACGTGCGTGTCGCCGGCAATCTGGAAGTGTCAGGAATCGGGTACTTCGCGGGCGGGGCGAGCCAGGCGAAGTCGTACGGTTCTGGCGTCATCCTGGGCGCCAACGCGGGCGGCGGCGTTGTCCTGAAATGCGCGACGGCCGACGTGAACATGAAGATGTGGGACGTGCAGTCGAACGAGCGCCAGCTCAACATGCGCGCGGTCGACGACGAGTGGACCCAGGGTATCCCGTTCCTGACGGCGACGCGCGAGGACAAGAGCAACGCGATTCGCTCGCTAGCGCTCGTCCCGGCCGGTGGCCGCGTACAGGTCGCCGGCGCACCTGATGACGGCTCGTCTGCGTTCGCGGTGCGTGGCTCGATCAAGGGCATCGGCTCGGCTGGCGCACTCGTTGCGTCGAACGGCGGCGGCACGGGGCCAACGTCGGTTCTGCTGAAGCGCGACGGTGCGCCGGTCGACCAGAAAACCTGGGAAATGCTGACGTACAGCGATGGTTCGTTCGCCGTTCGCTCGACAAACGACGACTATACCGCCACACAAACCGCAGTCAGCGTCAGCCGCTCGACGGGCTACAACCTCGGCACGATGAAGCTGATGCCGCAGGGCGGCCGCGTGCTGGTTGGCGGCGCACAAGACGATACGTCGGTGCTCGTCAACGTCGGTGGCCTGGTCGCGGCGAGCGCACCGCCGGCCGGCGACAGCTCGAACAAGCTCGTCACGTCAGCCTGGGTGTCGACGGCCATCCTGAATTCGCAAATCGGACAGATTGTCTGGGAGGCGCGAACCGCGGCACGTGCCGGCTACCTGAAGCTGAACGGCGCCGAGTTGAAGCGCACCGACTACCCGCTGCTGTGGGCTTATGCACAGGCGAGCGGGGCGATTGTCGCCGAAGCGGATTGGCACAAGGGCCGCAACGGTTGCTTCTCGACCGCCGATGGCAGCACGACATTCCGCCTGCCCGACCTTCGCGGCGAATTCATTCGCTGTTGGGACGACGGCCGCGGTGTCGACGGCCAACGTCTGATTGGGAGCTGGCAAGACAGCCAGAACCGCAGTCACGCGCATGGCGCGTCGGCGGCGGCAGTGGGCGATCACACGCACGGTGCTTGGACGGACGCGCAGGGATTTCACGCGCATGGCGTCCACGATCCGGGACACGCACACCCCGTCAGGATGGGCCGCGTTGGCGTTGTGGCGACATCGTACGGTCAGGGATGGGGACCGTACAACTTCGACCGCCAGGACATGCACGGTACGGAAGGCGCAGGCACGGGCATTTCGATCGCTGGCGACGGCACACACGGTCACAACGTTGGCATCGGCGGTGCGGGCAACCATTCGCACGCGATTTCGGTCGCGGCTGACGGCGGAAACGAAGCGCGGCCGCGAAACATCGCGCTTCAACCTTCTATTCGAGCATTCTGAAATGAACGGTAATCTCCTACACCAATACGACCGCGAGACGGGGCAATACCTGAGCAGCATTCTTCCCGACCCCGATCCGCAAAACCCCGATCGCTGGATCGTGCCGGCATTCAGCACGCCCGATCCGCTGCCGACGTGCCCACGCCGGAAATGGCCGTTTCGTCGCGGCGACGCCTGGGCGCTGCTGCCGGATTTCCGCGGCGTGAAGCTCTATCGGAAGTCGGACGGGATGCCGTCCGAAATCTTCGCGGCGGGCATCGTGCCCGACGACGCGGAGCTGACGGAGTCGCCGCGTCCGTCGCCGGAACACGTATGGAACGGCAACGCGTGGGTGGTCGATGAAGCCGTTGTGGCGAAGCGGATCTACGACGAAGCGATGGCCGAATTCAATCGCCGGATGGACCATGCTCGCGACATGAACCAGGGCAAGGCTGACGCATACGCGGCGGGCCAGCTGTCCCGCGAAGAACGCTACTACTTCCGCGCCTGGTCGGCGTACCAGCTCGACATGGTGCGCGCGATCAACGCAAAGGGGTTCCCGCAGACCGTGGCATGGCCGCAAGAGCCGGCATCGTTCGAAGTGGCGTGCGGCCCGGTCATGACGGACTACGCAGCCCGCATGGCGAAGGCGAAGGAAATCACGGATGGCATGGCCGACGCCTACAAGGGCGGGATGCTCTCCGTTGACGAAACGCGTATCTACGAAGCCTGGACGGAGTACGAGCGACGGCTTACGCAGGCGATCGACGGCGACAAGTTTCCGAACGACGTTGTGTGGCCGGATGAACCGCCGAAGAACGAGCCGGCGGACGACGAAAGCAACACTACCGACGACGCGGCGCAGGAGCCCGACGCCGGCGACACGCTGTAACGCCGCCGCGTTACGGAATTTCCATTTCACATAGACCAGGAACAGATATGGCAGGCACCTATCACCACGGCGTACGCGCCTACGAACTCAACGACGGCGGCCGGCCGATTCGCACGATCTCGACGGCCGTCCTCGGCATCGTCTGCACCGCAGAGGATGCCGACGCAACCGCGTTTCCGCTGAACACGCCCGTGCTGCTGACGAACGTTCGATCGGCCGTCGGCAAGGCAGGGACGAAGGGCACGCTGAAGCGCACGCTGGACGCGATCGGCAAGCAGACGAACCCGGTCACTGTCGTGGTTCGAGTCCCGCAGGGGAAGGACGAAGCGGAAACCACGTCGAACGTTGTCGGCAAGGTCACGCCGGAAGGCAAGTACACCGGTGCGAAGGCACTCATGACGGCGCAGGCGAAATTCGGCGTGAAACCGCGGATTCTCGTCGCGCCTGGCCTCGACACGCAGCCGGCGGCCGCCCAGCTCGGCATCGTCGCGCAATCCATGCGCGGCATGGCCTACGTGTCCGCGTATGGCTGCAAGACGAAGGAAGAGGCGACCGCGTACCGGAAGCAGTTCGGACAGCGCGAAATCATGGTCATCTGGCCGGACTGGCTCGGTTGGGACGACGACGCAAACGAAACGGTCGTGATTCCGGCGCCGGCGATCGCCGCCGGCCTGCGCGCGAAGATCGACAACGATATCGGCTGGCACAAGACGCTGTCGAACATCGTCGTCAATGGCGTCACGGGTATCAGTGCGGACGTGTCGTGGGACCTGCAAGACCCGGCTACGGATGCGGGCTACCTGAACGAGCAGGAAGTGACGACGCTCGTCAATCGGAACGGCTATCGCTTCTGGGGTTCGCGTACGTGCTCGGACGATCCTCGGTTCGCGTTCGAAAACTACACGCGCTCGGCGCAGGTCGTCGCCGATTCGCTGGCGGAAGCCGAAATGCCGAACATCGACGGTCCGCTGAACCCGTCGCTTGCGCGCGACGTGGTCGAAAGCAACAACGCGTGGTTCCGCGAAACGGTGTCGAACGGCTACCTGATCGGCGGTGAATCGTGGTTCGACGCGGAGCCGAACACGAAGGAATCGCTGTCGGACGGCCAGGCATACGTCGACTACGACTTTACGCCGGTGCCGCCGCTGGAAAACCTGATTCTGCGTCAGCGAATCACCGACCGATATCTCGCCGACTTCGCTGCGCGCGTGGCGGCATAACAGGAGAAATGACATATGGGTATGCCGCGGAAACTGAAGGGGTTCAACCTGTTCCACAACGGGACGAACTTCGTCGGCCAGGTCGCCGAAGTGAACCTGCCGAAGCTCAAGCGAAAGATGGAAGCCTGGCAAGGCGGGGGCATGGGCGGCCCGATCAAGGTCGATTTCGGCAACGATGAGCTGCAGCTCGAATGGACGTGCGGTGGCTTCATGGAGGAAGTCGTTTCGCAGTACGGCATCTTGAAGCACGACGGCGTGCAGCTGCGCTTCGCCGGCGGCTATCAGCGCGAGGACAGCAAGCGCTTCGACTCGATCGAAGTCGTTGTGCGTGGTCGACATGAGGAAATCGACATGGGCCGCGCGAAGGCGAAGGAGGACACCGAATTCAAGGTCACGACGAACGCCAGCTACTACAAGCTCTCGATGAACGGACGCGTGCTGATCGAACTCGACTTCATCAACATGATTCAACGCGTCAACGGCGACGACTTGATCGCCGATCTGCGCGCCGCGATCGGCCTGTAACAACGTGCTTGCGCGACACGCGCGGGCAATCGAAATCATCATCCAAGGAAAGCACATGAAAACGACGAAAACCGACGAAGCAGTTCTGCAGGCAACCATCATCGAGAAAAACGACGCGGCCGCGCCGGCGAAGCCGTCGACGGCGCTGGCCGTCGCGGCCGCCGAAGCGGCGCCGGCGATCCACGACGATCCGAACACGCACACGCTCGATACGCCGCTCGAGAACGGTGACAACGTGATTACGCGTGTCACGCTGCACAAGCCGAATTCCGGGGCGCTGCGCGGCACGTCGCTGTCGGCCCTGGTCAACCTCGACGTGGACTCGTTGCGCAAGGTGTTGCCGCGCGTCAGTACGCCGACGCTCACCGAATGGCAGGTGACGATGATGGACCCCGCGGACCTGGTCGCCCTGGGAGGCATCTTCATCGGTTTTTTGATGCCGAAGGCCGTGAAAGCGAACATGGAATCCCTGACCGCGTAGAGGACGCGATGGCAGATATCGCGACGGTGTTCACCGGCTGGACGCCGACGACGATGTACGAGTTTGAACTAGCCGAACTGATGGAGTGGCGCGAGCGCGCCCGGATACGAAGCGGAAGCGACGATGGATAACGCTCTTAAATTGCGGGTCATGTTCGACATGATCGACAACTGGACGAAGCCAATTCGGAACGTCCTGAACAGCAACAAGGGCTTGGCCGAGTCGCTGAAGCGCACGCGCGGCGAGCTGGCCGAACTCGGGAAGAAGCAGAAGGAAGTCGCATCATTTCGCGACATGCGTTCGGGCCTGGCCGAAACGGCGACCAAGCTCGGCGCGGCCCAGGCGAAGGTGAAGGCGCTGGCCGGCTCGCTGCACACGTTCGGGCCGCCGTCGCAGCAGATGGTGGCCGACCTGGCACGAGTGCGCCAGGCGGCCTCACGCCTGCGGGCAGAACAGAAGAAACAGACCGAATCCGTCGACGCGCTGCGCCAGCGGCTCGCGCGGGCCGGCATCGATACGCGCAATCTATCGCAGCATGAGCGCGAGCTGCGCTCGAACATCACGACGACGACGGCGGCGATGCAGGCGCAGACTCGCCAGCTGGAAGCCATGTCCGAGCGTGAGAAACGCTTGGCGACCGCGCGCGGCAAGATGCAGGCCGTGCAGGGCGTCGCCGGCGGCATGGCGATCGGCGGATATGCCGCGCGATCGACCGGCATGCACGCGCTGACTGATATGCGCGAAACGCTCGACGAGGCGAAGAAGATGACGAACGAGCGCGCGCGTATTACCGCGCTCGGCCTGGGCGACGTGGCAACGCGCGACGCGGAGAAGTACGCGCGCGCCATGAAACAGATGGGTGTGAGCACGTCGGACAACATGACGTTGATCCGTGACGCGCTGTCGATTTTCGCCGATGAGCATCACGCGCAGATGGTGATGCCGACGCTCGCGAAGATGAAGTTTGCGAACGAAGCCTTGTTCGGCGCGGAGGACGCGCACGCGAACGAAGAGAAATTCATGAACATGCTGAAGGTCATCGAGCTGCGCGGCGGCACGAAAGACGAAGCCACGTTCAAGAACGAAGCCAACATGGTGCAGAAGGTGCTGTCCGCGACCGGCGGCCGCGTCGGCGGCGATGAGTGGCGCAACTTCATCCAGACCGGTGGCGTCGCTGCAAAGCAGATGCGCCAGGACGCGTTCTATTACCAGATGGAACCGCTGATTCAGGAAATGGGCGGCCACGGCGTCGGCACCGGCTTGATGTCGGCGTACAGCAACGTCTATCAGGGCAAAACCACGGTGCGCGCGGCACAGGAGATGATGAATCTCGGGTTGCTCAACAAGAAAAACGTTGAGTACAACAAGATCGGGATGATAAAGCGGATCAAACCCGGCGCATTGCTCGGCGGCGATCTGTTCAAGGCATCGCCGCTCGAATGGCTCGAAAAGGTGTTGCTGCCGCAGATGGCGAAGAAGGGCATCACCGACCCGGACAAGGTGAAGGACACGATTTCAACGATCTTCACGAACCGGACGGCAGCTAACCTGTTCTCGACCATGTACATGCAGCGGGACCAGATTCACAAGAATGAACGGCTGAACACCAACGCGTACGGCATTGACGACGCTGCGCGCCTGGGCGCCGAGCAGACGCAAGGGAAGGAACTCGACGCGCTCGCGAAGATACGTGAAGTCAAGCGCGAAATCGGCGAACGTATCACTCCCATGTACAACGCCGGCCTGGACAAGACGCGCGAGCTGCTTTCGTCCATCATCACCCTGATCAAGAACCACAGTGCCGGCGCAAAGGTCGTGCTGTCCGTCGTCGCAGCGCTCGCTGCGCTCCTGGTCGTCATGGGAACGGTTGCGATCGCGCTCGCCGGTGTTCTCGGGCCGCTCGCGATTGTTCGCTTCAGCATGACCACGCTCGGCATGCAAGGCGGCATACTTGCGCGTGCGCTCGCTATCGGCGGCGCAGCGTTGCGTATGTTCGGAACCGCCGCGATGTTCGCAGGGCGCGCTATGTTGATGACGCCAATCGGCCTCGCGATCACGGCGGCCGTTGCCGTCATCGCCGGCGCCGCTTACCTGATATATCGGTATTGGACGCCGATCACGGCGTTTTTCGCGGGCGTCTGGAGCGGCGTGAAAAGCGTGTTCAGCAGCGTTGTCGGATGGATCACGCAATACCTGATGAACTGGACGCCCCTGGGCTTCATCGTCGCCCATTGGGACGACCTGAAGGCGATCACGCTTGCCGTGTGGGAACTCATCAAGGCCCGCATCGTTTCGGCGGCCAGCTCGGTCGTGGACTTCTTCATGAACTGGACGCTCGTCGGCGTCATCGTGCGCCATTGGGACACGATCAAGGCGGCAGCGGGCGCGACGTGGAACTGGATCGCGAGCACCGCCACGGCGGCCGGCCGTGGCATCGCCGATTTCTTCGTGAACTGGACGTTGCTCGGCGTTGTCGTCCGGCATTGGGACGAGATAACCGGCTTCATGTCCGGCCTGGTCGGGCGCTTCACGACGATTGGCGGTCAGATTATCCAGGGCATGATTGCCGGGTTCACGGGAGGCATGTCGGCGATGCGTCAGGCGCTGAACAACGTCGGCGAAAGTGCGATTTCCTGGTTCAAACAGAAGCTCGGCATTCACAGCCCTAGCCGGGTGTTCGCCGAACTCGGCGGATTCGTCGGGCAGGGCGCGGCTATCGGGATTGATGGCGAGCAGCATCGAGTCGCGCGCGCGGCGCTCGGTGTCGCCACGGCCGCCGTTACAGCGTTCGGCACGCCTGCATTCAGCATGCCGGCACTGACGTTGCCGACGACGAGCGGCTCCGCGCCGGCGTCGCAGCTCGGCGAAGCGGCGGCCGCAGCCGTCGTACGGCAACCGGTAGCGATCGACCGTCGACCGCCGCTGACGCTCGCGCCGGCCGCGCCCGTGGGCGCAGCTGCGGTCAACATGGCGCCGGCGGCCATCACGATCCACATTCACGCACAGCCAGGCATGGAGCCGCAGGCGATTGCACGAGCGGTCGCGGCCGAACTTGATCGCCGCGAGCGAGCGAAGCGCGCGCGTACCGGCTCACGCCTGTCGGACTGACATCACGGAGATATGCCGATGCTGACATCGCTACTGTCGCTCGACCAATTCGCATTCAACCTGACGACGGCCCCGTATCACGAACTGCAACGTCGCCGACAGTGGAAGCACCCGAAGAAATCCCGAATCGGTGTACGCGACTCGCGCCAGTACACGGGGCAGGGTGACGACACGATCACGCTGCACGGCATGGTCGCCCCTGAATCGATCGGCTCGATCGCGTCGATTAAGCGACTCGCCGATATGGCCGATACCGGCGACGGCTACGTCCTGGTCGACGGAACGGGAGTCGTTTATGGAGTGTTCGTTATCACGGGCCTGGACGAAACGCAGATCTACCACACGCCGGAAGGCGTGCCGAAGAAAATCGACTTCTCGCTGACGCTGGAGCGCGTCGACGACGATGCGCTGCGCGTCGCCCAGGATCCGGACGCGAACACGGACGACGAGGCGGGCAATGACGACGCGAAGTGAATACGCAACCGACGAGCGGCGTCGATCGGATCGCATCGAGCCGAAACCGGACTACCGGATTACGCTCGGCGGAAAGAACATTTCACGCCGATTCCTGCCGCGGCTCGAATCGCTGACGCTGTCCGAAGCGCGATCCGACGAAGCCGACACGATCGACCTGGTACTCGACGATTCACGGAACGACCTGGCGATCCCGAAGCGCGGGGACGAAATCAAGGTGTCGATCGGATGGGCCGGCGATCCGCTCGTTGACAAAGGCACGTTCGTCGTGAACGAGGTCGAACACAGTGGGGCGCCGGACACGATCACGGTGCGCGCGCGGTCGGCCGCGATGACGAACGGCATGCAGGAACGTCGTGAAAAGAGCTGGCACAAGCAAACGATCGGAACAATCGTGCAGACCATCGCGAAGCGTTATTCGCTGACGCCGGCGGTCGGCGACAAGCTCGCGAAGATTCAGATTGCGCACATCGACCAGACACACGAAAGCGATATGTCGTTCTTGACGCGGCTCGCGAAGCGCTACGATGCCGTCATGAACGTGAAGGACAAGCGGCTGCTGTTCATGCCGATCGGCACCGGCAAGACCGCGAGCGGGAAGGCGCTGAAGGTGCTGAACCTGGCGCGCGCAGACGGCGACATGCACCGATATCACGTGTCCGAGCGCGAAAACTACTCAGCCGTGCGCGCGCACTACCATTCGAACGGAAAGGCGAAGCGGAAATCAGTCATCGTCGGCGGCGAAAACAACCATAACGTAAAGGTGCTGCCAGAGGACTACGCGACCGAAGCTGAAGCGCGAGCCGCTGCGCAGGCAGAATTCAGGCGCACGCAGCGTAGCCAGGCGACGCTCGATTACTCGCTGGCACGCGGCCAGGCTGACTTGTTTCCGGAAACGCCCGTCACGGTGAGCGGCTTCAAACGGGAAATCGACGAAACGGCATGGCTGGTGAAGAAGGCTACGCATCGGATCGGTAACGACGGGTTCGTGACTGACCTGGAGCTTGAGATGCGCGACGATCCGACGACGGATCGGCATCGGTCACATTTCCGGCACGGCAAGAAGTAAGTCGATCGTCCGTGCATATTAGTTTGGTGGATTCGAGAGACCATAGATAGCATCGGCTCGTACACCTGGCTGACCGGGCACATCGCCCATGACGATTCCGTAGATCGAAAATCGCCAGAAACTTCGCTCGGGTGCGTTCGGATCTTGGACGGCGAGATAGGTGAGGGCGCCACCGCCAACGTTTTTGTCGATGCGCGCTCCCCATTGCGGATTCAGGAACAGCGTTTCGAGCGTCGGAACAATGGATGGGTGAAAAAATGAGGCCCGAAGGTTCTTGGGCGGCGTCAGCTCAGCTTTCCAGTGATGCCACGCGAGACCGACCATCATGTATTCGCACAGCCTAGTTACCAACTCGCAGTCAAGCGAGAGCTTCATTTCAGGGAACCACCGAGGGGCATAGTCGCCTCGCCATTGCCGATTCCATTCATCAAACAACGTGCGACGAAGACGAGCATTTTTTGCGAGTCGCGGTGGTACCAGTTCGTTCAATGTCCGCGAAGCAGCGGCGTGACGTGCACCGAATGGCAAAACGGTGAGCAAGTGGTGCTCAATGCGGGATTTTGCGTTGTTGCATGCCGAACACGCCGGCACTTCGGGCAGGTTATCGCGCTCTGATGGAAGTAAGAAACCACGCGCGATTACGTGGTCACGAACCTGTCCGCGTTTTTGTGGGCGAGGCGGTTGAACGGCACGTTATCCGCGCGCCTGCATAAATCGCTCTCCGAAC